>CAVEQA010000042.1:0-12599 GCA_963617725.1 Paludibacteraceae bacterium | reverse complement strand
GAGTTATACAAAGAAATTCTCACCGACATATTTCAATGTAAATACAAAAGAAACAAGTGATGGTAAATTGAAATTTTCAATTTTATCTCTTACAGATCTAATAGAAGCAAATGATGTTATTTCAATCAGTTTTAATGTGACAAATCCTCATGATGAAACATCATTTCCATTTGAAATAAAAGGAACTGGTTTAACTGATTCATTGACAAATGAAATCAAGATGAATTTTATCAATTGCAATCAAGTTGTAACTGGAAAATGTACCTTTGGAGATTGGACGATTAAAGAAAATGCCACTTGTACAAAAGATGGAGTAGAGCATCGTGTATGTACAGTTTGTGGAAAAGAAGAAACAAGAGTTATTTCTGCAAAAGGCCATAACTTTGATATTGAATGGACTGTTGATATTGAACCAACCTGTACAAGTGATGGAAGTAAATCTCATCATTGTAAGGATTGTGATGCTAAAACTGATGTAACTGTTATTGAAAAACTTGAACATAAACCTTCAAGTGCTGTAGTCGAGAATAAAGTAGAAGCTACTTGTACAACTGATGGTAGTTATGATGAAGTAGTTTATTGTTCTGATTGTCATAGTGAGATATCAAGAACTAAGAAGACAATTCCAGCAACTGGTCATAGTTATGGAGAATGGATAGTTACAAAAGAAGCTACCTGTATAGAAGAAGGTTCTGAACATAGAATTTGTTCTACTTGTAATCATGAAGAAACAAGAGTTATTTCTAAGCTTGATGCTAAGCAATGCTTTGTTGATGTTGTCGATTCTCTTGATTTAGTTAAGGATGATAAAGAGACCTTGAAATCTAAGATTGATGAAGCAAATAGTTATTATCAATATATTTCGGATAAAGATTCGGTTTCAGATTCTTATTCAAAATATTTAGAAGCTGTTGATTACTATAATAAGAACTATAAAGATAATAGTAAATCTTCTAATAACTATATTATTTATATTGTCATTGGTTCTATTGGCAGTGTTTGTCTTATTATTGCTATTGTAGTATTTGTTATTATAAAAAAGAAAAAAGCTAGCTTTTAGCTAGCCTTCAATCTCTTTTCTAAATTTCAAATACTGATACATCGCTTCTTCTTCGGTTTCAAATTTTATAAGAACTGTCTTTCCTTTTAGAGAGATAGTTCTTTTCTTTTTCTTCCCCAAAAAACTTCTTTTTCTTGCTTCTATTTCTCTGACTGATAGATCTTCTTCCATGATTTCTTCATAGAGATTGTTTTGTGTTTTCTCTGGAAGATTTAATAATGCTCTTGCAGTTCCGTAGGATATCTTATTTTGAATCAGAGCTGTCTTTAACAATTCTGAGAGATTATCTAATCTTATAAGATTTCTAACTTGACTTTGTGATAAAGATGAAACTTCGGCAATATCTTGGATGGTGAATCCTTGTTCTTTTAACAATTTAAAACAATGGGTTTTAGTAAGCGGCGTTGCATCTTCTTCCATGATATTTTCAATGATATAGGCGATTTTTCTTTCAGAATCTAGTTCTGTAAGGATACAAGGAACTGTTTTCATCTTTAATTCTTTTGCAAAAAGATATCTTTTTGCTCCATTGATGATTTCGTATTTATTTTCTTTTCCTTTTATTATTATAAGAGGAATAAGGAATCCATCTTTGATGATACTTTCTTTTAAAGAGGGATAGGATTCTAGATAATAATTTTTTTCATCATAAAACTCTGACAAATACAAAGATGAAAGTTCATATTCACTTCTTTTTGTATTTGAAAGATTCTTTTCGATTTCATTGACAACAGAAGTACCTTTGTACCTTTGAATCAATGAAACAAGATCGTTATTGGATGTTTTCTTTTTCTTTTCGTTCGACAATTTCCATCACCTCACGTGAAAGACTAGCGTAGGTCAAAGATCCTGCACTTTTTGGTTTATAAGCGTTGACTGGAACTCCTTTAGCAATAGCTTCAGGAATTGAGACATTTCTAGGAATTGAAGTTACAAATGTCTTGTCTTTGAATTGATTTCTTATCTCTTGAGCGATTTCCACGCATAATTTTGTTCTTGAATCGAACATCGTAAGCAAGATTCCCATAATTTCAAGATTTGGATTGCTTGTGTTTTGAACTTGATATACTGTAGAAAGAAGCTGAGCTAATGCATCTAGAGCAAAATATTCACATTGAACAGGAACAATGATATAGTCAGCAGCAGTAAGAGCATTAAGCGATAAAAATCCTAATGATGGAGGACAATCGATGATGATGAAATCATAAAGATTTTTATGTTTGTCTTGAAGTTTCTCTTTTAAAACTGATACTGATGATTTTCCTTCTTTTTGAAGTTGACTTTCAACCATCGCTAAGGTCAAATTAGCTGGAATGATTGAAATATTATCAAAATCTGATTTATGAATAGCTTTTTTTAAGTCAATTTGACTTAAAAGCAATTCGGATATTGTCTTTTTGGAACTTGTTGGATCAATGCCAAGAGCAGTGGAACAATTGCCTTGAGGATCCATATCTATTAATAATATGCGCTTGTTATATTTCGAAAGCGCACTCGCAAGGTTATAGCTTGTGGTGGTTTTTCCAACACCACCTTTTTGATTTGTGATAGCAATAATTTTATTCATACATTATATTTTATCATGAATAGGCTTAAAATGGCTCATTTTAAGGTTTAAAAAATGATTTTTTCTTGAAATATAGACATTAAACTACTATATTATTTAAGACTCAAAAAATATGCGTAAGCTATTCAATTAGGAGGACCCATATGAAAAAAGGTTATAAGTCCCTTGCTACTGTGATGTCAATTCTCACAGTAACTAGCGTACTTGCTTCCTGTAAGAGTGACTATACATACCCAGATGCCAATTGGAGAAAGGGCTATATTGCCACATTAGGAAGTAAGGATGTTTCTTTCGCGGACATTTACAAATTGATGGAAGGCACAAAAGATTCTGCACGTGCCTACTTTAGTACTGCAAGTTCTGTTCTTGCTCAAATCGTCACAAAACGTACAGATACTATGATTTCCCAAGTAGATGCAGAAATGGATGAACAAATTCAAACTTGGAAGAATTCCGCATCCACAAATGGCACATCATATAAGGAAGAAAGACAAAAGACACTTGATAGTGAAGGTGTTTTAGATGATGATGCTCTTCGCGATAAGAAAATCGCAGCTAAACAAGTAGAAGCTAACAAGAGTCAGTACAACACTGATGCTTTTGGTACTGGTGAAGATGAAAACTATTACTATCATATTTCTATGGATTATACCAAGAAATATGTTTCTACTATGCATCCATATCATGTCTCTCACATCCTTGTTAAAGTTGATGCTGCAAGTGGCGGTGAAGGTACTTATAAAGGAAAGATTTCTAGTGATAATGCAACAAAGCTCGGCGATGTTGTCAAATCATTAGTCTCTTCTACTTCTAATTTTGCTCAAACTGCATATCAATTCTCTGATGATGGTTCTAGTTCCAATTATGGTGATTTATTCGCCGGTGATTCTGGAACTGCTTTAGACACCTCTACTAGTTATGTCAATGAATTCAAACTCGGATTATATGCTTATGAGACATATTTCAATAAGAGTTCCACATCTCAAGATGATGTCAAGAAAGCTTTGAGAGTTCCAAGTGACACTGTTAACAAGACAGTCGGTGATAAGATTTCTGAAACTAGTTTTGCTAAGCAACAAGCTTATGGAATCCCGGTTTCTGTCGCTCTTGAAATGGCTCAAGTCTATGATCAAACTAAATCTGATGCTGGTTATAACATCACTACTGAAAATAAATATGAAGTTGGCGAAGACCTTTATCCAAGAAATGTCTTATTCAACAACTATTTTAACAACCACGCTTTATCCTTCATTTATGATGATAGCGAAGAATATGCCAATCGTTTTGCAGGTGAATTAGTCGATTTGATGACTGCTTTAACTAGCAGCAAAGAAAATGATTATACAGTTGAAATTGCTGGAGTTAATGCTCTTAGAACCGCTTATAATGCTGCAACTGATAAAGCTGCTGCAAATAAAGTTCTTATCGCTGGTTTAAATGCTATCAGAACAAATCTCAGCACTGACAAAGCTAAAGATTTAAAGACTAGATTTGACGCTTATGATAAGATTTTAAGAACTTTAGGTCTTTCTAGTGAAACAGGTGATACCTTATCAAATAGCACCTATGCAACTACTAGATTTGCAACCAGTGATTCTGTCAGCAACAATATTGTCGCCTTTGATTATTCTGCTGGTGCTAGTAACAATTATGTTTCTAAATTAGCAAGTGGAAAGAAGATTCTCTTTGCTGATGATAATCACACTCAACCAATCCTTGTCACTCGTGCAGGTTCTGGTTCAGGTGATAGCGGATATCAAGGAATCCATTTCATCATTGTCAACAATGATCCATTTGGAACTGGTGATGCCGCTACTGATAAAGCAACCAATTCTGGTGAATATACCTATCGTTATTATCGTGTCAACTCTATCGATGATACAAAAGAAAGCACTGCATATACTTCTGATTATACTAAGAACCCAAGTGTTGTTAATTACTTAAAGGGTAACTTAAAAGATGGTAAAGGTGCTAGTGATACTACTTATTCAACAAAATTGAAGACAGTTAAGAATACAATTGAAGGATTTGATTCCAATACTGAAATCAAGATCTTTGAAGCAAATATTGAAAAGTTCAATGAAATTTATTCCTCTAAGGGAGTTAAATTTATGGATACTGAAAGTGACAATTCTGTCATTGGTCAAAATGCTTCTAAGTTGATTCAACTTTATATTGATGTCACAAAGGAATCTTCAACTACTTCTGCTGAAGAAACCTTAGATAGTTCTTGGGAAACTTATGTCAACACTACCTTAGTCTATGAATCTATGCAACCACAACGTGTTATCCCAACCTCTGCTATCGGATACTTCCAAGGCGGATATATCACTAAAGAAATGGAGGAAACTTTCCATGTCAAGAAATAAGCTAACACATTTAGGTATTTGTGGTTTATCCCTTTTAGTTCTCGCTTCTTGTACCACTCAAATCAAATATCCTGATGATTATAATGATCCATTATTTGAAAAAGTTTCAAGCAATGGTATCGAAAATATTGTTCAAAATAACAAAGAACAATATTATAAAGCCGTTTTAACTGGCGATTCTTTATATAAAGAAGTCGTCAATCAATTGCTTCTTGCTATTTCCACCAAAGCTGGTGATAATGGTAAGAATGTCTCTCAAATTTCTTTTGATGCTGATTCTAAGACTGCAATTTATGGAAATGACTCTGCTATCAAGAGTGCAACCGAAAATAGCAACTTAGAAACTAGAGCTAAAGCAAGTCTTGAAACCAGTGCAAGAAGTGGTAGTTATACAACTGATTCTCTTTTCAAAGAAGATAAGATGATCAGATCTTTAAATGAAAGCTTCTCCTTAGGTATCAATTATGATGCTTCTAAACAAATCACTGGCAATGAAATCATGGTCACACCATTCATGACCTATGATGATATCTTCAAGAACAAGACAAGTGATTTCTACAACTATTATTTGCATCATTCTTTATATCAAGATATGCAAATGAATTATCTCACTGCTGAATATATCTATCAAAAGGCCTATTCATCAATCGTCAACTCCTTAGCAAGACGTGTTCAAATCGTCTCTTTAGCTGATCGTTCCGATGCTGGTGCTGTCGGTTCTGCTAGAAAAGTTATCAATGCTTATGTTTCTACCTATGTCAAAGGTGATAAGGCAGGAACTGATAAAGATTTCTCTGTCATCTCAAGAATCTGGAAAGGTTTAACAGTTAAGACCTTAGCAAAGACTGATCCTACTTATGATAATCAAATCACCTTCTCTTTCAATAGCGATAAGACAGCATATACCTATGCATGGACTAGTGATGCTACTGATAAAGGAAAACAATATCTCAAGAACTTATTCAACCGTTATGGTGTCACTTTAAAAGATGATTTAAGTGTTGAATTCGCTTCTACTTCTACAGTTATCAGAGCTGATGAAGAAGCATGGATGATTTCAAATAGTCTCATTGATTCCAACAACTCTGCTGATGACAATTGTACCTTAGCTGGTAAAGTTGTTAAAGATCAAGAGAAAGTTGTTGAAGGAATGAATGCTGATAATTTAAATGCTATCGATACATCTTTAGAATCTACTTATACAGGTTCTTATACTTATGATGTTGGTACCGGTTTCCGTAAAGCCTATGATGAAATTGCAATCAACAATTTAGTCACTGATGGAATCCAAACCAATAGCGGTTTAACTTCTCTTCCAGATACTTTGAAGAACCGAGTCTTCTCAACTGAAATCAAGACAGATAAGACTTTCGTTGAAGAAATGCAACAGAGTGAGAATTTAGATACTAAGACTGATGGTATCACCGTTTATGAAAAAGACGGATTCCGTTATGTCACAAATCCAGGTTCTGTCTCTAGTGATTCTTCCACTGGAAATATCGTTTACTATGATTCATCAAGCAAGACTTATTATCTTGTTCGTATCCTTGATGTCGTTTCCTCAACTGATTTGAACAAGGGCGTTGATGATTCTTCTATGTACACTAAGGAACAAAAAGAATTATTAGCTAGACAAGTCGCTTATGCTCTTGCCCCTACTGGTGATTATAAGACCAATGCTACTATTTATTGGCTTAGAAGAACCAAGATCAAGTATTCTGATGATGACTTCCTTGAATATATGAAATCCAACTATAAGGATTTATTCAAGACCGAATCAACAGTTGATTCAGAAGCTAAGATTGATTTGACTGATTCTGATTTCAACAATATTCTTGATAACTTAAAATAATATCATTAAGAGGCAATTTTATTGCCTCTTTTTGAAATAAAAACTAAAATTTAGAAAGGATTTAAATTATGAGTGATTCTTGTATTTTCTGTAAGATAGCTAAAGGTGAAATTCCTAGCTACAAAGTTTATGAAGACAATTTGTGCTTAGCTTTTTTGGATATCAATCCAAGTTCTAGAGGTCATACCTTAGTACTTCCGAAAGAACATTTCTCTTCGATGGCAACATCTCCTAGAAACATCATCGATCATTGTTTTGAAGTAGCTCAGCATATCGCTCAAGCTCAAATCTCCCAGCTCGGTGCTGATGGCGTCAATGTTCTTACCAATATTGGAGCTGCCGCTGGACAAAGCATCAGCCACTTCCACATTCATGTCATTCCAAGATACACTGATGATGGAATTAAGGTCGGTTTTGAACCAAAACACATCGAAGATCACGAACTTCTTTTGATTGCTGATTCTATCAAGAAATCATTGTAGTAAATTATTATCATATTCGTTGCAAAGCATATTAATTATTTATAAAATTAAATATGCTTTTTTTGGAGGACTTATAAATGGACGAAATTAAAATAAAAGATCTCTGCTGTGAAGCAGATGGTAATGAAATATTAAAAGGCGTTAACTTGAATATCAAAGAAGGAGATTGTATCGCACTTCTCGGTCCTAATGGACATGGTAAATCAACCCTTTTAAATGCGATTATGGGTTCTCCACAGTATAAAATAACCTCAGGATCTATTTTCTTAAATGACACTGATTTGCTTTCTTTATCCGTTGATCAAAAAAGTAAACAAGGTTTATTTATGGCATTTCAAAATCCGCCAGAAGTTCCTGGTGTTGTTTCGATGGATTTTTTTAGAGCTAGTATAAACGCTCATATGGAAAAACCAGCTTCTTTATTGCAATTTTATAAAGCAACTACAAGTGCATATGAAAAAGTTGGCTTAGATTCATCGATGGCTAGCCGTCATTTGAATGAAGGCTATTCCGGCGGTGAAAAGAAGAGAAACGAAATTCTTCAAATGCTTCTTTTAAAACCAAAATTTGCCTTCTTAGATGAAATTGATTCCGGTCTTGATGTCGATGCCTTAAATCAAATGGCAAATATCATCAACGAATTAAAAGCTAGTGGTACAACATTTGTTATCATCTCTCATTATGAAAAACTATATGAAGTTATCAAACCAAATAGAACTGCTGTTATAGTCAATGGTAAAGTTGCAATTGAAGGTGGATATGAATTAGCCGATAGAATCTCTCATGAAGGATATTCAATTCTTGAAAAAGAATATCATATTTCCATCGCTAAAGAAGAGAAAAAACAAGTCTCCATCGGTGAATGCTCAGTCAAGCAGGTTATGAATAAATAATATGGCATATAATGATTTATTATCTCTTGGAAATGAGATTGTAGTTTCTGATGATAGAAAAGAAAAGATCATCTTCTTTGAAGATGAGATAAACTCTCTTGAAAAGAATATTGTTGTAAAAGCTAACAAGAACTTAGAGATTGTTCTTGTCGATTTTTGTCGTTCTGATTTAGATGTCAAATTCAACATCAAATTGGAGCAAGATGCTTCATGTATTTTTAAACTTGCGACTGTCTGTTTTGATTCTATCAAAAAGAAATTTGATATCAATGTTTATCACGATGGAAAACGTTCTTTTTCAAGAACTAACATGGCCGGTATCAATTTAGGAAACGGTACACTTACTTTTTTAGGTAGTTCTTATATTAAAAATGGAGCTAAAGGAAGCGATACAAGACAAGAAGGTAAGATAACTAATTTATCTGCTGAGTCAAAAAGTGAAGTATCACCAGCTTTATACATCAAAGAAAATGATGTTAAAGCCAGTCACGGAGCTGCTTTAGGTGCTTATAATCCTAATGTTATCTTTTATATGATGAGCAGAGGGTTAACTCTTGAACAATCTAAGAAATTGATAACTTTTGGAACTCTCATTCCGATAATTGATTCTTTAGATGATCAAGAATTGATTGAAAAAGCTAAAAAACAAGTCGAGGCTTTAGACATATGATCGATGTTGAAAAGATTAGAAAAGATTTTCCGATGTATCGAAATTCATCTTTGTACAATGGAAAACCATTTCATTATTTAGATAATGCAGCCACCACTTTTAAACCTTATGATGTCATAAAAGCTTGTGATCACTATTATATGGATATCACAGCTAATACTTCCCGTGGTGATTATGCCTTAGCTCATGATGCTGATGTCGCTTATAACGAAGCTAGAAGCACTGTTGCTAAGTTTTTAAATGCTGAATATGATGAAGTTATCTTCACTTCAGGTGATACCATGGCACTCAATGAGATTGCCTACGGACTCATTGATGAGATCAAAGAAGGTGATGAAATATTATTGAGTCTTGCCGAACATGCAAGTAATGTTTTACCTTGGTTTAAAATAGCAAAACTTAAAAAGGCGGTGATCAAATACATACCTCTTGATGAAAAAGGAAAAATCACTGTAGAGAATTTTACTAAGACCATCTCAAATAAAACAAAAATAGTCTCATTAGCAGCTGTAACTAATGTCTTAGGTTATTTATTACCGGTGAAAGAATTATGTGCAATAACACATGCTAATAACGCCATTTTCATTCTTGATGGTGCTCAAAGTGTTCCTCATTATAAAACTGATGTCAAAGATATCGATTGTGATTTCTTAGCATTTTCAGGTCATAAAATGGTCGGACCTACTGGTATTGGTGTTTTATACGGAAAAAGAAAGATGTTAAATCTTCTTTCGCCGTTATTTATGGGTGGTGAGATGAACGCTCGTTTCTATTCTGATCAGACTTATACCCTTAAAAATGCCCCGGAGAGATTCGAAGCTGGAACCTGCAATATCGCTGGAGCTTTAGGTCTTGCTAAAGCTTGTGAATACCTTGAAAAAATCGGATTTGATGAGATAGTCGAACATGAGAAAAGACTTAAAATAAAAGCGGTTGAAGGATTGAATAGAAATGGTAATTGCATCATTTATAATCCTGATTTAGAAGGTGGAATCATCACTTTCAATGTCAAAGGCGTCTTTGCTCAAGATACAGCTAGTTATTTAGATAACAAAGGTGTCTTCATTCGTTCAGGTACGCACTGTGCAAAGATGTTACCGGAGTTTTTAAAAGAAGATGCTACTTGTAGAGCTTCTCTATATTTTTACAATGATGAAAAAGATGTGGACGCTCTTGTTGAAGCTTGCAAACATGCGGAGGATTTCTTAGATGTCTTTTTTAACTGATAATATGGATATGCTCAGAGAGATCATTGTTGATAATTATAAATATCCGAGAAATTTCAAAGAAGTCAATGATCCAAGCTATACGACTATTCATATGGATAGCGATAGTTGTATCGATGATATTTACATTCAAATCAAAGTTGAGAATGATAAGATTGTCGATTGTGTTTGGCACGGAAAAGGTTGCTCTATCTCAACAGCATCCAGCTCGATAATGAGTGAACTCATCAAAGGAAAAAGTGTTGAAGAAGCTAAAGATTTGATGAACGAATTCAACAATATGTTAGGTGGAAAAAGCTTTGATGAAGATAAATTAGGTGAAGCTATTTGTTTCATCAATGTCAATAGACAACCTTCAAGAATTACTTGTGCGAATATCTCTTGGCGTGGTCTTAAACAAGCTTTTGATGAATTGGAGGCAAATGAAAAAGATGAAAAATGATAATAATGACCTCTTTGATAACGACAACCGTTCAAAATATGAATTTAAAGATGGTGATGTTTCTATTTTCAAAACACCAAAAGGTTTAAATGAAGATACAGTAAGAACTATTTCGAAAATGAAAAACGAACCGGAATTTATGCTTAATTTCCGTTTGAAATCACTTGATGAATTCTTCAAACATCATCAACCAACATTTGGTCCAAGTCTTGATTTTATCGATTTTCAAGATTTCACCTATTACACCAAGGTCAGCGATAAGATCTCATCTAATTGGGAAGAAGTTCCGGATGCTGTTAAAAACACTTTTGATAAATTAGGAATCCCTGAAGCCGAACAAAAATATTTGAGTGGTGTCACTACTCAATATGAAAGTGAAGCTGTTTATTCTAATATGCTCAAAGAAGTTGAAGATAAAGGAGTTATATTCTTAGATACTGATACAGGTTTAAAACAATATCCTGAGATTTTCAAAAAATATTTTGGAAAATTAGTACCTCCTCAAGATAACAAATATGCTGCCTTAAATAGTGCTGTGTGGTCAGGTGGTAGTTTCATCTATGTTCCAAAAGGTGTAAAACTTGATAAACCGCTTCAATCATATTTTAGAATCAATAATAAGAGAAGCGGACAATTTGAAAGAAGTTTGATCATTGTCGATGATGATGCAGAACTCAACTATGTTGAAGGATGCACAGCTCCAATGTATTCAAAAGAATCTCTACATGCTGCTATTGTCGAAATTTTCGTTGGCAAAAGAGCTAAGATGAGATATACAACCATTCAAAACTGGTCTAATTCCATTTTGAATCTTGTCACCCAAAGAGCTATTGTTGACGATGATGGCCTTATGGAATGGGTTGATGGAAATATCGGATCCAAGCTTTGTATGAAATATCCTTGCTGTGTTTTAAAAGGTGAAAGAAGTAGAGGATCAACTATTTCTGTTGCTGTTGCAGGAGATGGACAGTTCCAAGATACCGGAGCTAAGATGATTCATTTAGGAAAAGATTCCTCTTCCACAATCATCTCTAAGTCAATCGCAAGAAAAGGTGGAACTAGTAATTTTAGAGGACAAATTGAAATTGCAAAAAATGCCACTGGCTGTAAAGCTCATGAAGAATGCGATACTTTGATTCTTGATGATTACAGCTACAGCGATACTATTCCAAACAATGTTGTCAACAATTCTTCTTCCTTCCTTGAACACGAAGCAAGTGTTTCTAAGATCAATGAAGATCAATTGTTCTACTTGATGAGTAGAGGACTTAATAAAGAACAAGCAACTCAAATGATTGTTATGGGATTTTTAGAACCATTTAGCAAAGAATTACCGATGGAATATGCTGTCGAACTCAATCAACTCATCAAGTTTGATATGAACGGAAGCATTGGATAAAATAAAAAACTGATCAAATTAGAACTTTCTAAAATGATCAGTTATTTTTTATTCTAAATAATTATCTCTCAATTCTTTTAAATTGTCTTTGCTAAAACCTAATTCGTTTATGAAATATCCTTCGACACCACCATAGGTTATGTTGATAAATTCAAGAGCTGCATTTAACCAATTGATTCTAACTCCAGCCAACATTTTGACTGAGTTCAATAATTTTTCGTTAGTGATCTTACATTCATTTTTTAAATAATTGTAACGAGAATTAGCTTTATCCCAAGTATTTTCATTGGTGATTAAATATTCTTCTCTTACGGTATTTTCATCAATGCCCATCAAACTTAAAAACAAAGCAGCAGCAATACCAGCTCTATCTTTACCATCGGCACAGTGGAATATTACTGAACCTTCTTTGTTTTGAATTAATATTTCAAAGAATTTTCGATAATTGGTTTTACCACTTTCACTAGAAATAAATGTTTTATAACTATCTTCCATAGCGTTTGTAACATCGCCATCTAAAGATAATCTATAGATGAAATGAATCAATCCATCTAAATCTTTACTTTCAGTTATAAATTCTTCGTGTGGATGTTCGATTCCAAGAAGATCAAGGTTTTGACTGACTGGTAAATATATAAG
>CAVEQA010000041.1:10662-12647 GCA_963617725.1 Paludibacteraceae bacterium | reverse complement strand
TTATAAAAAGAAAAACTAAGAAGATTATTATTCCTCTTAGTTTTATCATACGAAAGGCTGTTATAACCATTTAAAGAAAATAGTTTAACAGCCTCATCATTTTTAAAGATCAGCAGTGTGATAAACAGCTTGAACATCTTCGATTTCATCAAGAGAATCGATGAGATTTTCAACCTTAGCTTTATCATCATCACTTAACGTGACTTTATTTTGTGGAATATAAGTGACTTCAGCTTCAGTGAATTCAGTGATGCCTAAATCATTATTGATGACTTCTTTAGCTTTTTCGAAAGAACTTGGAGTGACAATTACTTCAATGTTATTTTCATCTTTGCTGACAGATTGAACATCGACATCAGACATGATGAGTGTTTCTTCAACTTCTTCGACTGCTTTATCAGTATCGAAAGAAACAACACCAAGATAATCGAAATTGAAAGCAGCAGAACCAGAGTTTCCGATATTTCCACCGTGGTGAGTGAAAGCAGCTCTGACAGCAGAGAAAGCTCTCTTTTCATTATCGGTAAGTGTATCGACCATAATAGCGACACCACCAGGACCGAAACCTTCATATCTACCTGCGACAAAAGCGGCTGCATCTTTATCTTTAGCTTTAGCAATAGCTCTATCGATGACATCACGAGTGACGTGTTGTGCTCTCCACTTTTCAATAGCAGATCTTAAAGCGAGGTTATCTTTAGGATCAGGAACACCAGACTTAGCTGCAAGATAAATTTCCTTACTAGCTCTGTTGTATAATGCTGATTTTGCTGCATTATTCTTAGCAATTGTTTTTGCTCTAACTTCGTGTGCTCTACCCATATTTTTTACCTCTCTATATATGTATAAATTTTGCATCATAAAAAAGCGATGCCTTAATATTATAGTTACCAAATAGTTTTAGTTACAAGATTTTTTCACATTTCTAACAAAAAAACTCTAGAAATTTTAGTTTTCTAGAGTCAATACACATCATCAATCGCTTCTTAAAGCCTTAACTGGATTCTCTCTTGCTGCTTTTAAAGATGGAATAAGAGCGGATACTAAACCGATAACAACCGAGATAGCTAAGACAATGAGCATATGATACCAAGTGAAATTACAAATAGTACCTACATAATAAGAAGGATAGTAGTAATTCATCATCTCATTGATTGGGAATGAGACAACAAAAGTCAAAAATGAACCGATAAGACCGGCAAATATTCCGATGATGAATGATTCTATTTCAAATGTTATCGCAATATCTTTCTTTCTAGCACCAAGTGATCTAAGCAATCCGATTTCCTTCTTTCTTTCTAATACATTATTAGAAGTTAAAAGTGCAGTCATCGAACAGCTGACAAGAATAGAAACACAAGCAAAAATCAAAAGAATAGTGGAAACAATAGAGATGACTTCCCCGATATCTGCAATCATCTCATTGTTATTTTGAGATAGATATTTAACCTTTTCATCATCACTGACAGAATCATTGAATTCATCGAGTTTTGAAAGCAACAACTGTCTTGATGATAAATCCTTAGGGAATATGACAACTTCTTCAACTTTAGAATAAGCATTCATATAAGCTAATAAACTGATCAAATAGTCATAGGCTTTATCGACATTTGAGATGATCAATTTTTGAAATTCTGTCAGATACTTATTCAATGTTTCTTCATCAGTCAAATCAATACCATAGAATTCATCAAGAACTAAATCAGCACCAAAAGTTCTAGCTTCTTCAAAGAAATAAGTCGATTTCAAATAATATTGCAGTTTTGTTTCAGTAGAAAGAGGGTAATAGAACGTGAAATATTTATTGACAACAGAATTGATTTCATCGATTGGAAGTGTTGATTCTTCATGTTGTAAATTATATGTTTCGATGACATTTTGAATGTCTTCGATAAATTTCTCAGCTGGAGTTGAATTTTCAAAAGTCATATTTTGAGCGAAGACAACTTTATTTTTGATATTTTTAGATATATCAGATTCTTCAT
>CAVEQA010000041.1:0-10652 GCA_963617725.1 Paludibacteraceae bacterium | reverse complement strand
TGTATAACATAAAGCTGGTGAAAGAAGTGAAAAAGCAGAAGTAGATTTAGCTCTGATAATTCCTGTAATTCTTAAAGTGGTTCCTTTATCAGAATTATAAAAATCAGAATCTTCATCTTTATATTTTGAATAGAAATTCATGGTTCTAGTATTATTAAGACCATCTTTTACAGTGTAAGTACTTGATTCTTTATAATAATCATCATTATAGAAAATCTTATATTCTTTTCCTTTTTTGTCCTTACCATCACCGATGATATCCTCAAATGAAATACCTTTGACCTTATTATTACCGCTAGAATCTATGACATCTTCTTGAGTGTCGTCTTTATTATAAAATCCTAATTGTTTTAAGATATTGAAAGAAACTCTGTTATAAGTGTCAACGACTAAGACTAAATCAGTCTTTTCGGTTGGTAGAGAGCCAGCAAGGAGGTCATACTGATCTAAATTTCCGTATAAAACATGAAAAATGTTATATGGAAGATTTGATTGACTCGCATAATAATTATAGGAAGTTAGTGAAGTTTCAACTTCATCATAACCACCACTTACTTTTCCTGAGATTGATTCAGGAAATTCAGTCATCAAATTGAAAGAATAATCATTTCCGTAACTCAAAATATAATCTTTAACAATGCCATCATCTTTCAAACTGTCAAGGTAAGAAAAATACTTTGTTGAAAAATTATTATAGGTATATGTCACTTGTGTTTGACTATTTGGATTGACATACGGATAAATTTCATCAGTGCTTGGATATCTGACATTGACATTCAAGGAATCTTTGATCGACTTTTGATTTTGACTGAAGGCAGTTACAACTACAGGAAGTGAACTGGCTGATTCTTCACTGAGTCTTGTAGAATAAGAAGTGAACCCGCTATTTAAAGCCATAAGAAATGCAATACCGATCATGCCAAAAGAATTAGCGACACTAGTGAGAATTGATTTCCACTTCTTAGACCAAATATTCCTCAAAGAAAGTTTAAAGCTAGTAAAAAAAGAAAGCTTTGTTTTCTTTAAATTTAAACTTGAATCTTCTTCGGTTATTGGTTCATTCAAACTATCTTTTTCTACCATACCATCCTTTAAACGGATGATACGATCCGAATATTTAGCAGCCAATTCTTCATTATGAGTGACCATAATGACAAGCTTTGTCTTTGAAATATTTTTCAATATTTCCATGATTTCAATGCTTGTCTCGCTATCAAGAGCACCAGTTGGTTCATCGCATAAAAGAATAGAAGGAGAAGAGACAATCGCTCTTGCAATGGCAGCTCTTTGCTGTTGTCCACCACTGAGTTGATTCGGTCTTTTTTTAAGACAAGAGCCAAGTCCAACATCTTCAAGTGCAGCTTTAGCTTTCTTTCTAGCCTCCTCCTCTTTAACACCGCTGAGTGTTAAGGTCATTTTGACATTTTCTAAGATATTGAGGGTTGGAATCATAAAATAGTTTTGAAATACAAATCCGATTTCATGATTTCTATAAGAATCCATCTCACTGGATTTCATCTCTTTTAAAGATTTATTATGGAAAATGATATCACCACTTGTGATATCATCCAATCCACCTATAAGATTTAAAAGAGTTGTTTTTCCGCAGCCCGAAGGACCAAGGATTGAAACAAATTGAACAGATGGGAAAGTCAAATTTATATCTTTTAAAGCTTTAAATGTAGTTCCTTTATCAATTACATACTCTTTTTGTAATTCTTTGATCTCAATCATTCGTATAATATTCATCCAATCTGTCGTTCAATTCATAACAACGGATATGATTATCTTTGGCGATGCTCAAAAGCGAGATATACAATTCTTCATTATTATCAGGATAATTGTATTCTTCCATCAAAAAACGCTTGGCATTTTCATTGACATACGGAACATCTAATAATCCTGTTTGTTGGAAGAAACAACATGTCTTATTAAAATACATGCTTGGAAGTGAAGCATTCAATCTAAATTCTTTTAAAAAGATAAGAGTGTGTTCATCATTGTTGCATCTCAAATTCAAATGTTTGCGATAATTGTTAAAATCTTGAAAACGAATCAAATATTTAGCAGTTGACATGAAGGCTTTAGCTAACTTTTTATATGGTTCTTTTCTAGTCGGTTTGAATTCATTTAAAAGTGCGTTCATCAAATCTACATACTTATATTTTCTTAAGACCATCTTATAATCATAATTTTCAAGAATGCTTGAGAATCTCTTCTCTTCTTTGAAATATGAAATATCTTCAAGATTTTCTTTTGTGAGTTGGGCAAGTGATAATTGCTTGAAAATCTCGTTCATACTCTTCACTGGTGTGAGAGTTCTTTTACGAAAATTTTCGTTGTGATCTAAAATATCTTCAAAAATATCTAAATTATCCATTTTTCACCTCTATAACATGAATATTCTTTCGTTCAGAGAAAACGACAATATTACCATAAACTTTAAATGTCTCAATATAGGTAGCGATATCGAGTAACTTATATGACTTCTTTTCAGAAAAAGAATAAGCCATAAGCGTTGTTGTTGAAAGTCCGATATCATTGATAGTATAAATGATGATATCTTCATTCATAGGTTTAAGGTTACTTATATAAAGTCTGAATGATGTCAAATCCGTACGCGAATAGCGATCATTTCTACCACCAGGAGCACTTGTGAAATAAATGCTGTCAACTTTAACTTTTGAATTATCAAAGAGAATGATACTATCTTTCTCATCAAAATGTTCATCTAATACTTTGATTCCATGAGGAGTTTTTGTGTAGAATTCACCTCTATAATTATTGATGAATATCTTCTCTTCGACATCAGTATAACATGGGAAGGTGACATTTGTAAGTTGATTGTTATCATCAAGTAACATGTATGTTCTTTCACCAGTTTCTAAGAAATATGAATTTAAGAAGTCAACCTTTTTAATGTCAGTAAACTTAACACCTTCACTTTCAATTATTCTTAGCAATTTTAAGTCTGGAAGTGAAAATTCAGCTAAAACAAAATCATATGCGTTTTTAACATCGTCTAAGAAGAATTGAGGTACTATCTCATAACCTGGTCTTGTCAAAACCGAAAAAAAGCTTTTATTATCGAGAGAAAAACATCCTCTATAAGGAACAAATCCGGGAATGAGTTCACCAAAAGAACAACATTCTTCTTTAGTCTTCCTATCTCTCACTTTAATTCTTCTTATCGGATTGAGTTCAACAATATATTGACATCCTTTGTCGACTAAAAACATCGGAATTCCCATATAATCGATTCTTGAATCGACCAATTTCATTCCATCTTTTGAATAAGTTTCAAAGAAACTATTCTTTCCGATGATAACTTCATCTCCAATCGGCATATAAACATCGACACCACATAAGTGTCCACAAGTTTTGTATTCCATATCAATTTCCTTTCTAATTGTCATATTTATCGATAAAATTCTTCAAATATTCTTCATATACTTCTTTCTGCTCTATATATGTACTATGTCTAGCATTATAAATTATATGCCATTCTTTGTCACAAGTCATCCAATCAAACATAGCTTTATTTTGAATTGGTGTAGATTCATCATCAGACCCTGAGAGAATCATAACTTTCGATTTGATATTTTTTAATTTATCTAGATATTCGTAATCTTTTAAATTTCCAAGAGGTTTGAATTCACTTGGACCCCAAGCAGTCACATAACTAGGGCTTGTCTTTTTCTCTCTTGTCAAGCATTCAGGTACTTCTTTCATCTCATCTAAATTTCTGACAAACATCTTCATATAATTGATATTCGCTCTTTCAAAATCTTTTGATGAATAATCATTTGTTCTTTCAGCTTCTTTGATTGCAACTTGATCTTCAGGATTTAAATATTTTAATAAGCGATGAGTTTCTTTATCCCATAAAGAAGCGCTAGCAAGAGTTGATGATAATGTCAAAGATAAAACGCCCTTAGGATTATAATCACACATATAGATGATAGCTAGCATTCCACCCCAGGAATGTCCCATGATATGGACTTTATCAAGTTTCAATTGTTCTCTCACTTGAATAAGTTCATCAACCCATGTTTCCTTATTATATAAAGAGGGATCATTTTCAAGACCTAGACTCGACAATCCACATCCGTATTGATCATACATGATGATAGGTCTTGAATCATAATCGCTGAAGTCATCTAAAACCTCAAAAGAATTATGAGTGGATCCTGGACCTCCGTGAAGGAATAATATCGGAGTCTTTTTATATTGACTACCTACAATTCTCACATAGGTATCTTTTTCTTTATCTCGCAGTTTTGTTTTCAGCATCAATGTCTTAATATCTTTCATATTTTCACCTTCGAATATTTCAAACTCAATTATAATGGATTTTAAATGTTTTTTTTGTCTATTTTTTTATCAGATACAAATTTTTAGATTATAATAGCAAATAGGAAAATATACTGCAAAAAAAATCTTATGAAATTCACTAAAATCTTAAAATCAAAGCAATTACAAATGATAGGATTGAGCTTGCTCACTTCATTTATAATTTTAACATTATACTTTACTACTCTATCATTTTTATATCCTAGTTATTCAGTTGATGGAATGGCAACCGATAGTTATCTATTTATGTTAACAGGTAAATTGATGAGCGAAGGGAAAACTCCCTATATCGATTTCTCAGATCATAAAGGCATCATCGTATTCTTCCTTCAAGAAGTAGGATGGATAATCGGAAAACGAACAGGGGTAGCATTTATCAATATGATAGAAGTCTTCTTATCTTGTTACTTCACCCTTCTATGCATCAATGAATTATTTGATTTCAATATTAAAGAACAAATACTCACTTGTTCTATCTTCACCTTATTGTTCGCATTTGTCTTAGGAGGAAATGCTGTCAGTTTAATTCCTTTACCATTCTGTATCTTTGCAACCTTCCTCTATATCAAAGCGATGAAATCAAAGAAAACTCTTTATATGTTATTAGGTTCTTTGATAGCCGGACTTTCAATCGGAATCAGTTTTAATACAAGACCGACTGACGGTCTTGCAAGTCTTTGTCTATATCTCTACTGCTTCATTTGGTACTTAAAGAATTATAAAGAACACAAATTCGACCTCATCTATAACATTTTACTCGCACTACTTGGATTCTTAATACCACAGCTGATCATCTATCCAATCGCCTACTATAAGGGATATATGGATGCGATGATCAAAGCTAATTTCAAAGATAACATCACCTATTTAGGATATTCGTCCTACCTATCTTCAACCCTCATCTGTATGGCAGCTGTCTTAGTCTTTGCAGCATTAGCATTCCTGATGATCCATAGAATCAAAAATAAGGATAGCGAATTATCCAAATTTTTGTTCATAATCTCAATACCGAATGTTATTTTCTCAACTATTTTTGCAAAATTCACACATTATTGGATCAGTTATTTTGGATTCATCGTTCTAGTCATCATCTCATATTTCCATTATTATCCTTTCACAATCAAGAAAAAAGAAGCTACTGATATCTTAAATATCTCATTAGCTTCTTTAAATATAATCATCGGCTTTACAATCTTTGGAATCTTCAGACTTGGAAATATCAATATGAAATTTTCAAAAGCCTATCAAGATTCTATCTACAGTGAAGTAAAAGAAAATATCACCGATGAAGAATTAAAAACCAAAGACAAAGTATTATTCTTAGATGTCAATTGTGGGATTATCATCAAAACCGAAAATCAAACCTCACTATCTATCAAAGCCTATCATGATTCCTTCAGCAAATTCAATGAAGAAGCAAAAAGTGAAATCATGACATATTTAGAAAAAGTCAAACCGACCTATATTGTCCTAAATGAAGAACCAGATTTCATCAATTACGTCAATGATACTTATAGACCATATATCTTAGAACATTATGAAGCGATGAAAGATTCATATCCTGAGAACAAAGTCAAAGTCTACAAACTCAAATGATCACTGTTCAATCTTAGTTTTTGAACGAGTTATCTTTCTCCATTTTGGTTTTGTTAGAATTCCAATCATAACACAAAGAGCGTTATAAATTATGAAAAATGGGAAGAAGATGATTGAAACAATCATTATCTTCCTATTTTTTATGACCAATTTATCTTTGGTATAAAGATAGGAAACAGCTGGTTGGAAAAAGAAAGGAATGAATAAAGCTAAACAAACAGCAGTGACAGCAAAAATCAAGAAAAACCACACACTATAACTCTGAAGTGGAATATTGAAAGGATAATAGACATTCATAGGAGCGAAGAATATTGTATAGATGAAGCAGTAAATGTAATAGATTGGAAACCAAATCTCAGCGATGAGTGAAGCGGGAATTGTATAGACATTTAGAAACATATCAAGTTCTGCCATCTTGAGTGAGAATTTGACATCTTTTTTAAATAAATCCTTCCAAAATTGTTTAAACAACTTTGTTCCATTATTCCAAAATACTTTATTGATACCATTTCCCATTCTCGTATTTCGGTTATAAATATCTTTCATCGTCTCCGGTTGATCTTCATAGATGATAGCATCATCGATATATTCGACTTTGATATGGTCTTTATATAGTCTATTGATTGTGAATTCAAGATCTTCACTTGCGCTTTTCGCATCCCATTTATAGGCGACCTTGGCATTCAACATAGCGCAGCCACCATTCATTACACAACCTAAATTCAACGCACTTCTCATTCTACAAGCAAAGAAATTATCTCTTAAATACCAAAGTCCCATACTGCAAGAGATGATGTTATCAGTCAGATTGCGGGAGTTTTCAAAAGTGCGTCCTAATAAAACACCTTGATCTGCTGCCTTGTTACATTGGATGACATAATCATCTTTAACCTGCATATCTGCGTCTAAGAATAAAAAGAATTCATGAGCGTCATCACCGTCTTTCTTCAACACTTCTAATCCACCTTTAACAGCGTACGCTAGCTTTGCATGCTTTGGATTTGGATCATTGATTTCAATGACTCTAGCTCCACATTCTTTAGCGTATTTAACAGTGTTATCAGTGCAGTTATGAGCGAAGACAACAACTTCAAATTTATCTTTGGGATAATTGACTTTAAAACAACTAGTCACACTATCTTTGATGACATCCTCTTCATTATGAGCGCGGATGATAAATGTGAATTTGTGGTAATTTGTAGTATCTTTATATTTCTTACAAGGAATGTAAAAGATAAACATGAATAAAATTTGAAAAACAAAGGCGATACCTACAATAACGATAATAAAGATATTGATCCACCATAGGACTGTATTAAGTATATCCATCATTCGTCCTCCTCATTTATTGGTTCGAAATGAACAACAGCTAAATCAACAATTTCTTTTTTCATCTTGATAACTTGAATTTGAAGATTTTTATAAGTGATGACATCACCGACACGAGGGAATCTCTCTTCTTGATGAGTGATAAAACCAGAAACAGTTGTAAACTCATCATCGAGTTCATCAGGATCGATATTGAATTCATTTAAAAAATCATCGATATTAGTATCTCCATGAACTAGATATGTATTTGCGATTTTAAGCGGAGTGATTGATTTCTCAACTTTTTCATCCTCATCCCATAATTCTCCAACCAATTCTTCAAGAATATCTTCCATTGTGATAATACCTTCAGTACCACCATATTCATCTTTGACTAAGACAATGTGATGATGGTTTTCTTTCATCATCATCATCGCTTGAGATATCATCATCGTTCTAGGAACAGATACTATCGGAAGAGTCATAGCTTTGATATCTACTTTTTCACCTTTAACCAAGGCTCTTAAAAGAGTTTTAACCGGGATATATCCGATGATATGATCCATATCTCTTTTATAGACAATAATTCTAGAATGACTAAAGCAATTTGGTTTCTTTAAAAAATCATCGATATCAGTTTCAATATCATATCCAAAAAGTTTGACTCTTGGTGTCATAATTTCATAACAGTTAGTTTCTTTAAAATCGATTGATTTATGAAGTAACTCACTCTGTTCTGAATCGATAATTCCTTCTTTTTCAATTTCATCAACCATATTTTCAAGTTCTTCATCACTGGCGACAAGACTTTCTTGTCCCGATTTAGAAATAAATTTATTTGCGATGAAAGCAGTAAATTTAGTGATTGGAAAAACGAAGGGAAAAAACAAAATTTTGATCACTGATAAAAAGCCTAAGGAATGTTTAGTGAGAAAATAAGAATGATCCTTGCTGATGACCTTTGGGGTTATCTCGCCAAATATCAAAAGAATGAATAAAAGACTTAAAGAAGTGATAGTAGAAGCGATATCTCCGATGACCGGTTCTAAAATATCTTTAGATAAAAGAGTTGCGATAGAAGAAGCTAAAATATTGACAAAATCATTTCCAAAGAGAATATTTGCAATCGTACTATCATAGTCAGCAGCAAATTTTAAAGCCTTCGCACTTCTTTTATCTCCCTGTTCAGCTTCAGATTCTAATCTTGATAGTTTGACCGAACTGAAAGCCATATCCATACCAGAAAAGCATCCTGATAAAATTATCAAAACGATTAGGAGAATTATATAAACAATATCTTTGATTGCCATTATATTTTTTCTCCTTGATTCTTTTCACTGATAGGACCGACAAGCTCTTCTAATACATCTTCCGTGGTTATCATTCCAAGAAGTGTATTGTCTTTATAAACAAGTGCAACTTGGGTTTGTCTATTTCTAAATCCTTCAACCATATCATCCATAGTGATATTTGGGGATACGATATATGGTTTTTCAATAGAACGAACTATCGAGCATTTTTTATCTTTTAAATAGTCTGCTAAATAAGATTTGACAATCAAAACACCGATGATTTTATTCGGATTTTCATAATAGACAGGAATTCTTGAATAATGAGCTTGAAGGACTTTCGAAACGATTTTCTCATTGGACATACCTTTGAGGTCTAATGTGTACATCTTTTCTCTAGAAGTTAAGATTTCTTTAACAGAAGTATCTGTAAAATCAAAAGAATTTTGAATGATATCAGTCTCATTTTCTTCCAAAACACCTTGTTCTTCATTATCATCGAGTACAGCATTGAAATCTTCTTCGGTAAGCTCAGGTTCTGCCTTTCCTTTGAAGATCAATTTCACAAGGTTTGAAATACCGACAAAAATGATTGTAAGAGGGAATAAGATAATCAAAAAGAATGCTAAAGGAATAGAGACAGCTTGAGCTATTTTATTAGGTATTTTCTTACCTATCTGTTTAGGAAGAGTTTCACCAAAAATATATACGATGATAGTGACGATGACAGAGATTAAAACTGAGGCAAATGTTTCATTCAACTCCGGAGTCACTTTCAAGAACAAATATGTCGACATGAATGACATAAAAACATTGACTGCATTATTACCTATTAAAATAGTATTCAATGCTAAGTCAAATTTTTTAGCAATCCAAAGCGATACTTGAGCTGTTTTTTTTCCTTCATCAGCTAAAACTTCCATTCTGTATTTATTGATAGCACTATAGGCAGTTTCAGAAAGAGAGAAGAAAGCTGACATCAAAATGAAAATCAGAATTAAAGATAAATAAATTATACTTTTACTGTCCACAAAACACCTCACCTATTAGATTTGATAGACTTCATATGGTCTACAAGTTTTAAGTCATGTTCTTTAACAAATCTCACTGCTTCATAAATAGCTCCATCATCACAGAGCTGTTCTGGAGCATGAGCATCCATTCCTAAAATACAACGAGCCTGGTATTTGCTAGCTAATGAGAAGAAATAATCAGTTGGATATATCCATCTCATCTCATCACCGATTTTTCTTTTTCCATTTCTGATACCAGCGACATTGACCTCTAAAGGAATATCATATGCGATTGCTGTTTTTATAAGTTCAGAGGAAACTTTTTTGCAATCACCATCATAATCGGATATTGATGATAAGAAATAATCAGGATGAGCAAATATAGAAAATAAACCACTTTCCATAGCTTGAATAGCTAAATCTCTATACAAATATAATTGAGATGCCGAAGTTATATTTTTAAAATGAGTATACAATTTTTTATTGGAATCCATAGCTGAATGATTACCTAAAATCATGTAATCTAAGACACCATTATTCAGTTGTTCTTTAAAAAAAGGAAAATAATCTGGAAAGCTCTCAGCTTCAAAACCGACAAAGATATCGATTCTATCTTTGTATTTTTCTTTTAAATCTTTGATAGATTTCAAATAATCATCATATAAAGAAAAATCACCTCTTACAAAAGGTTGAGAAAATCCAGGTAACATTGCGTGATCAGAAAATCCGAGGTATCTATAACCATATCCAATTGCTTGTAAGACATATTCTTCATCTTCACCAGTAGCGTGACCACATCGTTTGGTATGCGTATGATAATTAGCTTGTAACATAATGATTATATTTTAAATCATATTAATAGAAATATCAAATTTATACATAGCAATTGAAAAATGTTATAAAGATAACGCTATCAAGATAAAGATAATTTAAAAATAGCGAAATGATTGTACAATATATTGTCTAAAATTAGTATTTAAGGTTATAACATGAACAACAATAAAAAATTAAGTGAGGTCAAAGCGATATTTTCCGATATCGATGGAACATTAGTCAATACAAAAGCGACTTTAACAGAAGAGACGATTAAAGC
>CAVEQA010000040.1:0-12824 GCA_963617725.1 Paludibacteraceae bacterium | reverse complement strand
CAATATTATCATCAATGTAAGAAATTATTTTTTCAATCAATGAAGATGTGCTTTCATTATTGTTTTCTTTATTTTCAGAGATCAATGCCACTAATAGTTCCAATAATTTAGCTATACACATAATTCTCATTTCCTCATCATTTAACGATGAATAATATTCATCTAATGGTTTGAGTATCTCATTTTCTTTTTGCTTTAAATTGAATATACAATTGCTATTATATAATTTTTCTTTTATATCTATTGGTATCAATGTTTCAGGGAATTTAAGAACAAATCTTTCGTATAAGATATTACGATTGACCTCCGCAAAATGAAAACTACCTGGCTTTATAAATATACAATCACCTTTTTTTAATTTAATTTTTTTACCATCAATACTATACGTGACATCGCCAGATATAAAATAAAGTATTTCAACAAACGGATGCATATGCTTTGTATACTCATCTTTTATTGAGGAGGCATAATCCAATTTATGTGCAAAATCTATTTCTTTGAATACAAAATTAAACATAATTTTGATTTTAAATATGAATAATTATATTTGCAATGTTTTTCAAATAAATTTGCAATTGTAATTCTAGATTATCTAGATAAAATAAAAGCATTATAGGAGGAACTTATGAAATTATCATTTAGATGGTATGGATTAAACGATTGTATTCCTTTAGAATACATAAGACAAATTCCGAATATGTATTCTGTTGTCACTTCGGTATATGATAAAAAGCCAGGCGAAGTTTGGTCGTTAGACAGCTTAAATAAATTAAAAGAAGCTTCTAATAAACACGGACTAAAAATGGAAGTTATCGAATCAATTCCAGTTAGTGAAGATATCAAACTAGGAACTGGTAAAAGAGATGAACACATTGAGGCATTTAGAAAAAACTTAGCCCTAGTTGGAAGCGTTGGTGTCAAATGTGTTTGCTATAACTTCATGCCAGTTTTTGATTGGATAAGAACGGATCTACATCACAAAAACAAAGATTATTCTGAATCTTTATCTTTTTCAAATTCTGATTTTGAAAAAGTAGATCCTAAAAATCTTCATCTTCCTGGATGGGATGAATCATATACTCAAGATGAATTACAAGGATTATTGAATAAATATAAAAGTTTTTCTCATGATGATTTATTCAATAATTTAGTTTATTTTTTAAACGCAATTAAGGATGTTCTTGATCAATATGATATCAATATGGCAATTCACCCAGATGATCCACCATGGGATGTTTTTTCTTTACCAAGAATCGTTTCAAACGAAAATGATTTTGATAGATTATTCAAAACAGTTCCGAATAAACATAATGGAATGACTTTATGCACTGGTTCGCTAGGTGCTTCAAGAACAAACGACGTCGAACATATGGCAGAAAAATACGCAAAAGAAAACAGAATTCACTTTGCTCATTTAAGAAATATTCTTTATACCGATGATAAAACATCATTTGTTGAAGTTGGACACGATTCTCATTTAGGATCTTTAGATATGTATAAAATCGTCAAGAACTTAGTTGATAACGGATTTGATGGATATGTAAGACCTGACCACGGAAGAAATATCTTCGGTGAAAACGAAAAACCAGGATACGGATTATTTGATAGAGCTCTAGGTTGTACTTATCTTAACGGCTTATTTGAAGCTGTTGAAAAGAATAATAAAGGAAAATAAAATATGAAAAAAGAAGATTTACCATTTATATGCAATATGAAGGATAAAACTGTAGTAATCACAGGAGCTGGTGGTGTTTTATGTTCATTAATGGCAAAGGCATTTGCAGCTTGTGATGCTAAAGTTGCTATTTTAGATTTACATTTGGATCAAGCAAAAATAGTTGAAAAAGAAATAATTGATAATGGATATATTGCAAAAGCATATGAAGTCAATTGTTTAGATAAAGAAACAATCATTAAAGCTCATGAAGAAATTCTCAAAGATTTTGGTAAATGTGATATTCTCATCAATGGCGCTGGTGGAAATTCACCACGTGCAACAACAACTCAAGAATTTTATGAAACCAAAATATCAAAAGATACAATCACATTTTTTGATTTAAACGAACAAGATTTCCAATTCGTATTCAACTTAAATATTCTATCTGCCTTGATGACCACTCAAGTCTTCTCCGCTGATATGTTAAATAGAAAAGGTTGCTCTATTTTAAATATTTCAAGTATGAATGCTTTCACTCCCCTCACTAAAATACCAGCTTATTCAAGTGCTAAAGCAGGCGTTTCTAATTTCACAAAATGGTTAGCTACTTATTTTGCAAAAGAAAATATCAGAGTCAATGCTATCGCCCCAGGTTTTTTCTCAACCAAACAAAATGCCTCCTTATTATGGAATCCAGATGGAACTCCAACAAAGAGAACCGAGAAGATTTTAAATAATACCCCGATGAATAGATTCGGGACCGCTGATGAATTATTAGGTGCTACTTTATTCTTATCTGATGAAAAAGCTTCTTCATTTATCACCGGTGTAGTTCTACCAATCGATGGTGGATTTTCAGCCTATTCAGGTGTTTAAAAATGAGAGAATATATTTCTTTAAATAATGACTGGAAATTTGCAATCAACAATGATGAAAATCAAATCACAGTGAATATTCCTCATACATGGAATGGAATTGATGGCCAAGATGGTGGTAATGATTATTTAAAGACATTGACTAGATACGAAAAAGACTTTGAAATAAATAAAGATGAAAACAAAGCCTACTATCTTATTTTTGATGGCATCAATTCAGTTGCTGATGTCTATTTAAATGGTAATAAGCTATCTCACCATGAAGGTGGCTATTCAAGATTTATCTTAGAATGTACTTCATATATCAAAGATAAAAACGAATTAAAAATCTTTGTAGACAATAGAATTGATAAAAGAATTTATCCAATAATTGCGGACTTCACTTTTTATGGAGGGATTTATCGTGATGTCAAGCTCTTAGTTGTAAACAAAAAACATTTTCTATTCCACGATGACTCTTCTCCTTGTTTAAAATGTACGCCAAAAGTAAAAGATAATATTGGATACCTAACAGTAGATTTAAAAGCGAATTGTGAAGAAAACATATCACTTCAATTATTCGATAAAGAAAAAAATCTTGTAAAAGATTTTAAAGCAAATGAAAGAACTGAAATTAAATCAGTTCATCTTTGGGACGGATTAAAAGATCCATACTTGTATACGATTAAAGCAAGTTTAATTTCAAAGTCAAACGATGAAATTTTAGATTCAGTTGAAACAAAAATAGGTTTTAGAACATTCTATATTGATAGTGAAAAAGGATTCTTTTTAAACGGAAACCTGTATCCATTAAAAGGAGTTGCTAAGCACCAAGATAGACCAAAAATTGGAAATGCGATATCTAAGAAAGATATGGAAGAAGATATGTCAATCATAAAAGAATTAGGTGCTACAACTATCAGACTTTCTCATTATCAACATGACCAATACTTTTATGATTTATGCGATTCATACGGACTTATTGTTTGGACTGAAATTCCGTACATTTCAAGACATTCAAAAGAAGGTTATCATAATGCAAAATCACAACTCTTAGAATTGATTCATCAAAACTACAATCATCCAAGTATTATCTGCTATGGAATATCAAACGAAATAACAATGTTTTTTAAACAGTTTGGAAAAGATTGTATAGAGGCACACAAAAAATTAAACGAAATAGCTCATAAAGAAGATCCTACTAGAAAAACAACTATTGCTTGTTTTTTACCGATGTCAATTTTCAATAGAGTCGCTCATATCACCGATTTAGTCAGTTATAATCTTTATTATGGTTGGTATTTACCTTTCACATCTATCAATTGTAAGATTTTAGATTTATGGCATCTTTTTTATAAAAATATACCTATAGGCTTAAGCGAATATGGAGCTGAAGGAATGCCAAATCTTCATTCATCAAAGCCAAAAAGATTTGATAATACTGAAGAATATCAATGTCTATTCCATGAGAAAATGTTAAAAGACATTTCAAAACGAAATTATATCTGGGCAACACATGTTTGGAACATGTTTGATTTTGGAAGTGATGGAAGAAATCAAGGTGGCGAAAAAGGAATCAATCATAAAGGACTTGTCACCTTTGATAGAAAAATCAAAAAAGATGCTTTTTACATCTATAAAGCTTATTGGAGTGATGAACCATTTGTTCATATCTGTTCAAAAAGATATATAAATAGAGCAGAGAAAAAGACAGTCATCAAAGTATATTCCAATCAAAAAGAAATCACCTTATACAACAACGATGTTAAAATCGCTACTTTAAAAGGTGATAAAATATTCAAATTCAAAATAAAACTAAAAGAAACAAACAACATAAAAATTTTATCTGGTACTTTAGTAGATACTTGTATTATCAAGAGAGTTAATACTAAAGATAAGAATTATATTCTACAAAAAGGTGGAAACAATCTTAGTTGGCAAAAATAGTATTTAAAAATCTATTCTATATCTAACAAGTTGTTTAATATTTCAAATACTTCTTCTTTATTTTTATATGCGTGAATTTTGAAATATTCATCACCAGATAACATTGCAGAGATATTAGCTCTATTCATATCGTATAAAATGTGTGTTGGTTTATTCATTTTTTCAGCGAAAGCCACTTCATATCCGACACCTAATGATGGAGTAGTGCATTCAGCGATGACAATATCAGATTCTTTAAGCCAAGAAATATCTTGTTTGTAAATATCTTCATCAGTAAGTTTTTCTTCTAATTTTTCGATGTTTTTCTTACCGATGTGTTCAGTTAATACTACATGTTTCTTTTTCATATATGCGATGATTTCTTGATATAAATCAGCATCTTGATATCCGCCTCTAATACTTCCACAAAAATATATTTTCATAAGGTTTTTTCTCCAATTTTAATGTAACCGCTTTGATAAAAAATTTCTTGTTTTTATTTTCCCTATTTGAGATAATAGCTGTCCACTTAACATATCTTTAATGACTATCGAGACGAATATGATGCTTTTCTAGACGATACGAATTCAATGTTTACCGTGGCACACATCTACAAGGAGGGAAGATACGATGAAGTTTTTAAAAAAGTTTTTCGCAATGCTTGCTAATTCTAAAAATGATTTCATTTTTACTGCTTTCTTAGCAAGTAATGATTCTAACAGCATTTAAGTTAGAATCAGGTCTTAACCAAAAATAAATCGAGGCTATTAAGTTTTCTTCTTAAAGAGAATCTTAATAGCCTTTTTCTATATTAGAATAATTTTGAACAATATCCTTTTAAGAGCTCTTTTGATTTATCAAATTTTTCTTTCTCATCATTTGATAATTCTAAATCGATGACTCTATCAATACCGTTATTATTGATGACACATGGAAGTGATATTGATACTTCCTCACCATCTAATACATGACTGACTGGAATTACCATATTTTCATCTGTGATAATCGCTTTTACTAATCGATATACACATGCTGCAATTCCATAACAGGTATTATTCTTTCCTTCCATAATGACAAAGCCAGAATCTTTAACATCTCTCACAATCTTTGCTTGTTTTTCTTTATCATCTTTTAAATCATTCAATGGTTTTCCACCTATTGAAGAATTAGAAAAGACTCCGACACTTGATTCACCATGTTCACCGATCATCATCATTCCAGAGATTGATTTAACAGATACATGTGCTTCTTTTGAATAAGTATAAAGAAGTCTTCCAGTATCTAAAAATGTACCAGTTCCGATGACCTTATTCTTTGGTAATCCAGTGATTTTATATCCGTAATAGGTCATGATATCAACAGGATTAGATACGATGATCAAATATCCGTTAAAACCACTTTCTTTGATTTCTTGATAAACATCTTTCAAGATTTTTTTAGTTGGCTCTAACATTGCAATTCTATCACTGCATCCTTTTGGAGGTCTTATAGCAGCTGTGACGATTATAAAATCAGAATCTTTATAATCCTTTTTATCACCTGCTCTTACTGTAGTATGACTATCAAAGAAATATTTAGAATGTTCCATGTCTAAACTATCAGCATAAGATTTTTGATAATTACAATCTACAAGTACAACTTCATCGACGATTTCTTTCAACTGAAATGTATAAGCGATAGCAGATCCGACAAACCCATCTCCGACAATAGAAACTCTTCTATTCATTAGTCTTTCCCCCTTTAACTGAATAAGTATAAAACAAACGCAATAAAAAAAATATTCTCTTTTTAAATATCTAAAACAAAAACTAAGTTAAGCGGTTAACTTTTTTAAAAATTTATATCGTAAATAGCCATATCTAATTGTGATATAATACCAATATGGCTTTAGATAATATAACCTTAGAAATCATCACCAAAAAACTCAAAACAGAATTAGAAGGCACTCGTTTTTCTAATCCGATGTTTTTAGGTGGTTTTGATTATGCATTTCCTTATAGCGAAATAAGAACTGATGATGAAAAAGGAAGACATGGAACCTTTATCTTTTCTTTGAATCCAACAAATCCATTTTTATGTTACTCATATGATAGATTTACAAAGGTCAATGATAATTCACCATTCTTCAACAGTCTTAGAAAACTATCTCTTTCTACAATTTCAAAAATCGAAAAGATCAAAGGAGAAAGAATCATCATCTTTCATCTCAAAGCAAATCCAAATGATTTAACTGAAATCAACACTGGCTATGATTTAATAATTGAAATGTTTCCAAATCATCCAAATGTATTGATTGTCGCTTTTCCTTATGGAAAAATTGTTTCATTATATAAAGAAAGAACTAATCTAGAAAAAGGATTATTCATCACTAGAAACACCTATTATAACTATCCAAAACCTCGTGAAACACTTCCGTATGACGTCAATTCTCTTGATGAAGCAAAAAAATACTTGAACAACAATTTATTCAAGCATTTAAAAAGATATGTTGAAGAGAAAAATATCCCCTTAGAACAAGCAGTCAAAGAACTCAATGATTCTGATGACTTATTTATCAATAGCAAAGAAATTTTGCCATCATCATTCGGTCAAGACACAATTTCAAAAGTTGAAATCCAAAACATCTATTCAACAATAGTCGAAGATCAGAAAGAATTAGCAAAAAGAGATAAAGAAAAGGAACTATTAGCGCTCATCGAAAAAGCTATCAAAGTCAATGAAAAGAAAATCAATAACTTGAAATTGGATTTAGAAGAAGCAAAAGAACATATGGTCTATCTTGAGTGGGGACAAGAAATCTATCTCTATCAAGGAGAGATTAAAAAAGGCGATACACTCTTAGAAAAAGATGGCTATTCCATTCCATTAGATGCTAGATTTGATGCTCCTAATAACGCAAATAGATATTTCAAACGCTATAGAAAAGCAAAAGCAGCAATTGAAATCTTGAATAACTTGATAATCAAAGCCAATGATGATAACGAATATTTGAAAAAGAAATTATTAGAAGCAAGTGATGGAACACCACGTGATATCATGGAACTCAAATCCGAACTTCTTGAAGAAGGATATATCAAAGAAGATCAAGCTAAGAAAAATAATATCAAAAAGATAAATAAGAAAAAAACTTATGAACCGCATTACATCACCATACCAAATAAAGGTAAAATCGGTTTTGGAATGAACGGACTTCAAAACGAAGAATTAACATTTAATATCGCAACAAAAGATGACTATTTCCTCCATGTAAAAGACTATCCAGGAAGTCATATTGTCATATTAGAAGGTAAAGAAGATGAAGACGTCTTCAATCTCGCACTTGAATTAGCACTTTATCTCTCTCATCTTGAAAGTGGAGAGGTCTATGTTGCTAAAAGAAAATATGTCAAAAAGAATTCAAGTAGAATCGGATTAGTCAACATACTTCAATATGAAGTCAAAGTGGTCAAATTCATTCGAAAAGAATCAATTGAATTATTCAAAAAAGTATTAAAATCGAATTAATCTAATCCGACACATGCTGTTACAAATTTTTCATTATATCTAGTATTAGTATCTTCTAATACTAGATTTTTAAATTGAATATTAGTTATGTAAGAATCTTCTAAACCCATCAATGATACTCCAATATTTGCCTTATGAATATTGATATTTGTGAAATCAAAATCTTTGAATACAGGAGCAAGATTTGATCTTGGAATAGAGGTAGAACTAGGATAATGCATCGTGATATCGATAGCTTCTTTTTCAATATTGAACATCTCAATATTTTCAACTTTTATATCCTTAACATAACCACCTCTTCCAGGAAGAGATTTAATTCTGATACCACGTTCAGAATTATTTATTTTCAAATCGTGAATATAGATATTTTCAACACCACCGCTCATAGCACTACCTATGGCTACACTTGCATGTCCTTTGTTAAAAACACAGTTTTTAATTTCAACATTTTTACATGGCTTATTAACTCTCAATCCATCTTCATTCAATCCGGAATTTATTGCTATACCGTCATCCCCGGTATTGAAGACACAATTTTGAATCAGAACATCTTCACAGCTATCGGGATCAATTCCATCAGTGTTTGGACCATCAGAAATGAGATTGATATTTTCAATTACTACATTATGACAGTAAACAGGGTGAATCATCCACATCGGAGAATCTTGAATTGTAAAATCTTTTAAAACAATATTTTCACCATTGATGATTTCAATGAAATCAGGTCTTAAACAACTATTTTTTAAATCAATAACACGGTCTTTAATATCGATATTATTAGCTTCAGCATAACATAATCTATCACAAGATTCTCTTTGTAATTTTTTATTTTTCCACCAAACATATCCATTACCAAAAATTTTACCTTTGCCTTGAATGGTAATATTATTTTTGTTCAATGCATAAATCAAAGGATGAAAACAATAGCATTCAACTCCTTCAAACCTAACAAATGAAGGTTCTAAATAATCATTGATATCAGTTGAAAAATACACATCAGCATTTTCTTCAAGAGTAATAGTGATACCATCTTTTAATGTCCAAGGATATGAATAATATGTACCATTAGAAATGATTATCTCATCATGTTCATTTGCAGATTCAATGACTTTAGTGATGTCATCTAAATGATATGTAGTTTTAACAATATGTTTCATAATTACCTCACATAATATTAGATATCAACATCGTGAATAACGGAAGTGATACCAAAGATAGAAGCGTCGATAAGACAACTGAACTGACAGCAATATCTTCATCATATTTAAATTGAATTGCAAAGACACTTGTGATGCTGACACACGGACATGCCATCAAAATGAATATGACTTGTAACATCAAAGTATTGACATCCAATACTGATTTAAATAGATATAAAATACCTAAGGTTATAAGAGGACAGATGACCAATTTGATAAATATTGTCATCCACATATGGAGATTTTTGAATACTTTTTTGAAATGCAATTGAGACATGACCATACCGATTAAAAACATACTGAGCGGTGTATTCATATTTCCAATTGTCGCTAATGGTTTTTGAATATATGAAGGAACTTCAACTTTAAAGAAGAACAATAACAATCCGATTATCAAAGCATAGATGACCGGTGTTTTTAATATTGAAACCAAGACTTTTTTAGGATTGAACGATCTTGAAACCAATCCATAACCAAATGTCCATAATAAGACATTGAACACTGTCAAAAAACTAGAGGCATAGATCAAACTTGTTGATGAAAATAATTCTTCAATAAGTGGAAATCCCATATATGCAGAATTTGAAAAAATCATCGCAAAGCGCAAGATATTCTTTTGTTCATCCTTCCAAAAATGTGTGACAACCATGATAAATATTCCACAAACAACAATGGCAAGGAATGAGAAAAGGAAACACCAAAGAAGATTGTTGATGATATCTTGATCAAAACTAGTCGTGATATAAGAATTGATTATCATACAAGGAACAACTAAATACACAAGGATATTTGTGAGTGTGCCTTTTGCTTCTAATTTGATCAAATTTAATTTTGTGAGTAAAAATCCTAAGAATATCATCACAAATAAAGTGACGACTTGAATAAATGATATTGTTGCTAATTCCATAATGTTGTTACCCTATAAATGAAAAACCTGCTATTGTATTTGTCAAATGAACTTTCATCATCTCAGAAGCTTTTGAAACGTCCTTATTTTTTAAATATTTAAGGATTTCAATATGTTCATTCAATGATTCTTTATATCGAACACTTGATTCAAAATTGGATAGAATTCTTATTCTCGAACATTTATCCATTATCGAATCTATTTGGCTATATATATACTTATTACCAGTTAATTTTACTAATTCAACATGGAATTTTTTATCGTCATCTTCAGAAAGACTATTATTTTCATTTTTGCTTGAAAATTTATCAATCCAACCATCAATCCAACTAGTATCAATTTTCTTATCCTTTAATAAAAGAATAGATTCAGGTTCTAATATCATTCTATATTCATAAATAGATTTGATATCTTCAAAAGAAATCGATGAAATGAGAGTTCCTTTTCTTGGAATGATATTGATATATCCTTCATTTGCAAGTCTTAGCACAGCTTCTCTAACCGGTGTTCTTGAAACATTTAACTCACTAGCATAATCCTTTTCAACAAAGACACTCCCTGGTTCATATTTACCTTTTATGATATCTTCTTTCAATTTTTGATAAACATCCATAATTTTCTCCTGTGATATATCACAAGTATATTACAAGGAATATTTAATTAAAATTAAATTCTTAAAGTTTATTCATAAATCATTAAAAATTCTTATGAAAGAAATAAAGATAGTTAAAATGAGATGAAAGAATAAGCATTAACAACATAATAAACAACATCGTGATTTATCATTATAGTTCTATCTTTAAAATTGATGGGATTGTTTGAAATTGATTGTTTGAAATAGTGCTTATATTTAAGAAATATCGAAAAAAAACAACAAACATATATAATAAATATTGACTTTGAAGGGCTAATCTTATAAACTATTTTACGCGTTTAATAATGCCCTCATAGTTAAGTGGTATAACAGGTCCTTGGTAAGGACCAGTTCTCAGTTCGATTCTGGGTGAGGGCACCACTTTTTTTATAAATAGACGCATTTGACATATTTGACTTGAAGATTCCTTGTGCGCTAATTCGATGGAGGAACTAAAATGGCTGAAAAAAATAAAGCTGATGTAAATAAAAAAGCTAAAGCTCATGTCACTGCTGGCTGGGAATGGTTTAAAGAAGCCGCCTGGTTGCAGGTTCTTTTAATTGTTGGCGTTGTTGTTGGTATTGTTGTTTCAATTCCTTATATTGCAAGTGCAATCAAAGCAAATATCAATGGTGACAATTCTGGTTTCTATAAAGCTCATAGAATTGACTATAGCAAATATGAAAAATTGGTCAAAGGCAATGATAAAGATGCAGCTGGCTTGTTAGGTTCTGACTTAGTCAATTATGATGAAACAGCTAAAGATACATCTAATAGATATACATCAGATTACGAAGGTTTCGTTGTCATGTTCTACAAAGATAATGATTCCACCGCAACTGAAATGCAAAAATATCTTGAAAAAGCTTATAAGAAAGTTCAAGAAACAACTGCTGTTAATAGCAAAATCAAATTCTATACAATGGATGTTGCTTGGGTACTTGATGATAGTTCTGAAAGTACAACTGCTGAATCTAGTCATGATAAAATCAATTATGATAATTCAACAATTTCATTAGAACAACAAACCGCTATCTCACAAGCTCTTCTTGAAAGATATGAACAACAAGAAAGTTACGAATTCGATCCAGATAATATGTATTATAGCAAAGACAATCTCAGCAAATTAAATAAAACAATTTCTGATTCTGTCGGTGATAATCAAACTCTTCCAACAGTCACCTATGTCACTTATAGAAGAGAAAAGAATTCTAATTCTGAATACAAACCATATAAGGTTGTCATTGGAAACTTATCTGGTATCTCAGATACAAATGAGACAAATCTTATGGCTCAATTATATGATTTGACTCTCATCCAAAGATATAAAAAGGCTTAAAAAGTAAAACCCTGCTTCTTCGCAGGGTTTTTTGTTTATCATTTTTTATAAAAATGGAAATCACAACATTTTCCATCGTAACCTAAAGTTTCACTACGTGTAAATCCCATTTTTTTCAATCCACCATAGGTAATATTATCAATATCACAAAATAGATGACATAATTCCTTACAATCAGCTTCAACACAAGCGGTATGCCATAAACACCTTGTTATTGTGATATCAAAATAGTTCTTTCCTTTTTTCTGGGTGCTTTCTTGTAGATCAATGCTTCTCATTATTTTCAAAAATATCTTTCGATAAATATAAAAGAAAAAAGGAACTTTTTCCATCATAGAAGTAGAAGAATGTTTCTTCTTACCAATGACATCAAACATATATTTTTTCATATATTCATAAGCTTTCTCTTTGCCATATTCTTTCAATAACACTTGGTATAAAGCAATTCTTGGAAGAATGGTTTGCTTTAGAGTTTTTAACTGGCTTTTAGTCTTGCCTTTTTGTTGTTCAATTAAAAGTTGTAAACTTATTTTTTGTTCCCTGAATAAATGATTAGATATCTCTTTTTCAAATTCATTATTTAAAAATTTTTGAATTATTTTTTCTTGTTTTATTTTCATTTTTTACCTTTCAATAACAAGTGTAAGAAGAACTAAATCTTCAGAAGAATTATTGATAATTTTATGAGATGAACCTTTTTTACAAACATGACACACAGATGGAAATAATTGTTCTTCTTTGCCATCACAAATAGCAATACCCTCACCCGATATCACATAGTTAATATCATCACTTGTTAAATGT
>CAVEQA010000039.1:0-12938 GCA_963617725.1 Paludibacteraceae bacterium | reverse complement strand
ATACAATCTGGTTTGATATTTGATATTGCATCTTATATACCTTTTTTCATTTTGTATTTTTTCTTTTATGCTATGAAAGTTCATCTAAATTGTGAAATTAAAAAGCATAAGCCCAATTTTTTATTCTTTTCTTTTTTCTTAGTTCTTTCAGCTGATGTTTTTAATGTCTTTGTGCAGTTCCATAACGATTTCAAAAACGTGACTGATCTTGTAAAAATGGTCTGTCATTTTTATAGTTTCTTAGTATCTCTTGCTAGTCTTTTCTTACTTTATTCATTCACGAGAATGAATAGACTTGAACAAGATACTCACGATGTTGAGTTATTGTTAGAGAATGAAAAGAAAAGAATGATTCAAGAAAATAACAATATTGAAGTCATAAATAGAAAAGTACATGATTTAAAACATATGATGAATATATTTTCTTCTTCTTTGTCAGATGAAGAAAGAGATAAAGAGATTTTAGATATCAACCAAGTTTTATTGAATTTTGAAGAAAACATTCATACCGGAAATAAAGCCTTAGACAATGTTTTGATAACTCGAAAAAGATTATGTGATAAAGAGAAAATATCTTTTTCATTGATTGCAGATGGTAGTGCATTAGAGTTTATGGATTATGTCGATATTCTTTCTTTGTTCAGCAATCTTGTCGATAATGCTATCGATGGAGTTAAAAGACTCAATAAAGAAGATAAAAAACATATTTCTTTAAAAGTCGAAAAGAATCTCAATCAAGTATTTATTCATATTGAAAATGATTGTTTAGATGATATCAAATTTGATAGAGACAATCTTCCAATAACATCATCGAATGATAAAATTCAACATGGATATGGAGTTAAGAGTATCCGTTATTTGACTCAAAAATATCACGGTAATTTGAACATTTATGTATCCGAACATAAATTCATTGTCGATATTCTCTTGCCGACCGAATGAGTAAATATTTTGACCGAATGACACAAAATATACTATTCAGTTTTGTTTGTTTTATAATGTAACCGCTTTTAAAGGAGGAAAACCATGAAAAAGAAAGCAAAGATTATCTCTTTAGTTTCTATCGGCGTTTTAGCAACTGTCACAGCTGCTGCAAATGTTGCTGCTATTATCTTCAGAGAACAATTGAACACAGTATTAGTTTCTTATGACACTAACAGTCAAGAAGCTCAAGTTGCTCGTAAAGAATCTTCAGCCCTGGCAGAACAAATCGAAGACGAAGGTATTGTCATGGTTAAAAATGACAATAATAATTTACCATTAAGTGCTTCTTCGTTAGAAAAGGTAAATGTCTTTGGTTGGGCATCAACTCAATGGATTAGTTCTGGCTCAGGTTCTGGTCAAACAACAACTTCAGATGGTGTAGTTGCTCCAAGTATCGATCTTCTTACTGCCTTGAAGGATGCCGGTATTGAGACAAATTCTAAGTTGACTGAGATGTATAAGACATATAAAAATGAAAGACCATACTTATCAAAAGGTGCTCTTAATTCTTATTCCTATCAATTTTCACGTCTTTATGAACCGAGTATCACTGATTCAAACTGGTATGATTCAGATCTTTTAGATGATGCAAAATCTTTTTCTGATACAGCTATTGTTGTTATCGGAAGAATCTCTGGTGAATCAAATGATTGTCCTAAAGTCCAATATAAAGGCGATTTTGATGAAACAGCCCACAAAAATGGAACTGAAAATGTTGATAAGACCCGTACATATCTAGAAATTTCGACTGAAGAAGAAGAACTTTTAAAATATGTTGGTAAAAATTATCAACATGTAGTTGTTATCGTCAATTCAACTAATGCAATGGAACTTGGCTTTATGGATACCATCGAAGGACTTGATTCTTGCTTAGTTGTTGGAGCTACAGGTACTTATGGTGCAAAATCAATTCCAAGTGTCTTATCCGGTAAGGTCAATCCATCAGGAAAACTTTCTGATACTTATGTTTATTCTTTGAAATCTAATCCAAATTATGTTAACTCTGGTGGTATGGATACTGAGACTTACTATAAAGATGCTCCAGCTACTGCTTATCCACTCACTGTCACAAATGGTAATGTTGGTGAATCTAATGTCAGTTATGGTGGTGTTGCTTATACCGATTATCAGGAAAATATTTATGTTGGTTATAAATATTATGAGACTGCAGATACAGAGGGTGTCTTCAAAGATGTCAACAATGAATATGGAAAAGGATATGACGGTGTTGTTCAATATCCATTTGGATACGGATTGAGTTATACCGATTTCACATGGGAAATTGTCGAACTTGATAAGAATGCCAATTCCACATTGAAGAGTGATGATACTATCAATATCACTGTTCGTGTCACTAATACTGGTAAGGTCAAAGGACAAGATGTCGTTGAATTATACTACACACCTACTTGGCAAAAAGGTCAAGTTGAAAAAGCTAGTGTCAACCTCGCTGATTTTGCAAAGACCCAAGTTATCAATCCAGGTGAATATGAAGATGTCAAACTAAGCCTTGATGTTTATGATATGGCATCATATGATTCTGCCCATAAGAATTCTGATAATTCTTTAGGTGCTTATATCTTAGATGATGGTGATTACAGCTTATCACTTCGTTCCAATTCTCATACTAAACATGAAGTTTTAAATAATGCAAATTCTAAGCATTCTGATTCAACTATCAATTATCATATCAATAGCACTGTTTATGAAACTGATCCAACTACTGGAAGTAAGGTCAACAATAAATTCACAGGAAGTCAAGCTTTAGACGGACTTTCTTGTGATGGAAGTGATTCTGATCAAAATATCACTTACCTTTCAAGAGCTGATTTCAAATCTACATTAGCAACTACTTCCACTAATCATACAAGAGTTATGAGCGATGAATTATTGGCTAAGAATCTTTTCACTAGTGATGATGCCACAGCTGAAGATAATGCTAGTGATGATCCAAGTGTCACTTGGTCAAAGAATAATGGTTTATCTTTATATGATAATAATGGAAACATCACTGAACTCGGTCTTGAATTAGGAAAGGATTATGATTCAAGCAAGTGGGATGATTTACTCGATCAAGTTAGCAAAGATGAAGCTATCGCATTAGTCACTAGCGGTTATGGTGGAACTAAAGCTATGGATTCTATCGGAAAAGTTAAGACAACTGATACTGATGGTCCTAACCAATTAGGTAGTTTCGGTATCGCCTTATACACTAAGAAAATCGGTACTGGATTCCCGAATGAAAATGTTTTAGGTCAAACCTTCAGCAAATCATTAGCCTACAGTTTAGGTTTAGCTATCGGAAAAGAAGGCGCTGCTTTAGGATATGATGGTTGGTATGGTCCAGCTGTTAACTTACACCGTTCTGCTTTTGGTGGTAGAAACTTCGAATATTATTCTGAAGACTCACTTCTTTCAGGTGTTCTTGCTAGCCAATCTATTAAAGCTTGCAAAAACACTGGCATGTATGTATGGGTTAAACACTTAGCTTTATATGAACAAGAATGGAATCGTGATGCTATGTATAACTGGATAAGTGAACAAGCTCTTAGAGAAACTTATCTTAAACCATTCAGCATCGCAGTTAAAAAAGGAGGCGCTACTGGTATCATGACTTCTTATGGTAGAGTCGGAAGTACTTGGGCCGGTGCTAGCTTAGGATTATTAGGCGATAATGGTGTTTTAAGAGGTGAATGGGGATATCACGGTTCTTTCTTAACCGATTATGCAGACCATCATGAATTCATGAATGGCGATCAATCAATCCGTCATGGTGGTGACTTATGGATGAGCGGATTTATGGGTGGTGAGTTCTCATACGCTACTACTAGCAAGCATTTTGAATATTCTTTGAGAAAAGCTACTAAAAATATTCTTTACACTGTCTTAAATGCTTCTTATACAAATTCTATCTATAATGCCTCTACTGATGTAGATAAGATTAATAAAGGAACTAAAAAAGATGGCTTTGCTTGGTGGGTTCCAGCCTTGATAGGTGCTGATGTTGTTATTGTAGCCGGATTAGGTGTTTGGTTATTCTTTGCTATTAAAAAACCAAAGGATGAGACAAAATAGACTAATCAAAAGTAAATAGTTTGATATTCAATCCTTCTTAGATTTGCACTTCTAGGAAGGATTTTTATATGGCTGGTTGTTGAAATGAGAGAAAAACGCGCAAATATATAGGGGTTAAATAATTTTTTTAAATTCTTTCTATAGATATCTTTAAAAGTGACCTAAAAATAAGTTACAATATTATCCCGTATGAATATTCTGTTTTTCTTAATTCCGAAAAGTCAAGTCGTTTTTGTCAGTGATACTGATACGATAAGACAAGTGACGGAAAAAATGATGTTTCACAATCTCACTGCTGTACCTATTCTTTCTAGTGATGGAAAATATAAGGGTAGTATCAGTGAAGGTGATTTATTCAGGTACATAAAGAATCATGACAATATGAATTATCATGCAGCCGAAATGATCAATATCATGAATGTTTCGCATGAAAGAATTGTTGATTCGATTCGTTATGATGCTGATATAAATGATCTTTTTGAGATTGCCATCAATCAAAATTTCATCCCTGTAACTGACGACCACGGGATTTTCATCGGGATCATCACCCGCAGAGCTATCTTAGAACATTTCAAAAAGCTAGTTCGACATGATGAAGAAAGCGTTGCTTGAGGCATTAATTCATGGAAAAGTACATTTTCGTAACTGGTGGTGTTATTTCTGGACTTGGAAAGGGTATCACTGGAGCAAGTTTGGGACGTTTATTAAAAGATCGTGGCTATCATGTGACTATGCAAAAATTTGATCCATATTTAAATGTGGATCCAGGTACGATGTCTCCTACTCAACACGGAGAGGTTTTCGTCACCGATGATGGAACAGAAACTGATCTTGATTTAGGACATTATGAAAGATTTATCGATGAATGTCTTGATAAACACAGCAATGTCACAACTGGAAAGGTATATGAAACTGTTCTTGCAAAAGAACGTCATGGTGATTATGGCGGTGGAACTGTTCAAGTCATTCCTCATGTCACTAATGAAATCAAATCTCGTTTCCATCGTTCTTATAAAAAAGATGAGACAAATATTAGCATCATTGAAATCGGTGGCACTATCGGAGATATCGAATCTCAACCATTTTTTGAATCGATAAGACAATTCGAACATGAAGTTGGACAAGAAAATGTCTGTATCATCATGGTCTCTTTGATTCCATATCTCAAAGCTAGTGATGAACTCAAGACAAAACCAACTCAAATGGCTGTTAAGACCTTACAATCAATGGGATTACAACCTGATATCATCGTCTGCCGTACTGAAAAACATCTCGATGCAAGTTTGATCGATAAAATCTCATTATTCTGCAATGTCAAACCAAATCATGTCCTTGAAAATATGGATGTCGAAACTGTTTATGAACTTCCTCTTGTTTTAGAACAAGAAGGATTTGCTCAAGCAGTCGGTGAAACACTACATCTTCCAATGCCAGAAGCCAATCTTGATGATTGGAAGAATATGGTCAACGATATCAAGTTATCTAAGGATGTCATCGATATCGCAATGGTCGGCAAATATATGGCCTTACATGATGCCTATATCTCTGTCAATGAAGCTTTAAAAGCAGCGGGATGGTTCTATCATAAAAAGGTAAAGATTCACTGGATTGAATGTGAAGATATCACAGATGCAACTGCTTCTGAAATCTTAGGAAAGATGGATGGCGTTTTAGTTCCTGGTGGTTTTGGTAGCCGTGGAATTCCAGGAATGCTTGCAGCTATCAAATACGCAAGAGAGAATAAGATACCGTTTTTAGGTTTATGTCTTGGCATGCAAACAGCTATCATCGAATTTGCAAGAGATGTTTTAGGTTATGCTGACGCTAATTCTTCAGAATTTGATTCTAATTCCTTACATCAAGTCATCTATTTGATGCCAGAACAGCATCAAGTGACAAATCTCGGTGGTACTATGAGACTTGGTTCCTATCCATGTGTCTTAGAAGAAAATTCTAAAACATATAAACTCTATGGAATGAAAAATATTACTGAACGTCATCGTCATCGTTATGAAGTTAACAATGATTATCGTAAAGAACTTGAAGAACATGGAATGTTCCCAGTTGGTTTCTCACCAGATGGTCATATCGTTGAGATGATTGAAATACCAAATCATCCATTCTTCATCGCAACACAAGCACATCCAGAATTCAAATCAAGACCTGATAAACCACACCCATTATTCAAAGGCTTGATCGATGCTGCTATCAAATATAAAAATAAGAAATAATAATTGATTAATGATAGTCTAAATCTTCGCGGTTTAGACTATTTTTAAAATAAACATATTTTTCAATAGTATAAAAGCATAGTATAGTTTGTGCTATACTATTGCAAGAAATTATTGAAAGAAAGTGAATGATGTCATGGAAAATAAAAATGTTGTAATTATAGGTGCAGGCCCTGCTGGGTTGACTGCTGCTTATGAATTATTGAAGAATTCAGATATTAAACCAGTAGTTTTAGAAACTGAGAAATTTGTCGGCGGTATTTCCCGTACTTATGAATACCACGGAAATCATATGGATGTCGGTGGTCATAGATTCTTTTCTAAGAATGATAAAGTGAATGCTTTATGGGAAGAATTGATGCCGATTCAAGGAAGTCCTAGCTTTGATGATAAGGTTTTAAATGTTTCTAAACCATTCAAAGAAAATGGTCCTGATCCTGAAAAAGAAGATGAAGTCATGCTCCTTAGAAATAGAGTCAGCAGAATTTATTTCTTAGGTAAGTTTTTTGATTATCCAATCTCATTAAAACCACAAACATTCATCAATATGGGATTTTGTAGAACTGTAAAATCTGGTTTTGGATACTTAGGTTCTTGCATTCATAAAAGAGAAGAGAATTCTTTAGAGGATTTTTATATCAATCGATTTGGTAAACCACTATACGAGCTTTTCTTTGAAGATTACACAGCTAAATTATGGGGTGTTCATCCATCCAAATTGAGCGCTGATTGGGGTGCTCAAAGAGTCAAAGGCTTATCACTTGGTAAAACTCTTTTAAATGCGATTACAAAGCCATTTAAAAAGAGCGATAAAGAAGTTGAGACCTCCCTTATCAATCAATTTGAATATCCGAAATATGGACCTGGACAATTGTATACAAAGATGGCTAGTGAAATTGAAAAGATGGGTGGAAAGATAATCTATCAAGAAGAAGTTGATAAGATTGAAAAAGATGATAATAAAATAAAAGCTGTCATTACAAAAACAGGAAATAGATATGATTGTGATGCTTGTTTCTCATCAATGCCTATCAAAGATTTATTCACATCATTTGGAAAAGAAAACTGCGATGAAAAAGCATATGAAATAGCAACAACTCTTCCATACCGTGATTTCATCACTGTCGGACTTCTTTTGGATAAGTTAAAGATTAAGAATAAAACCAAGATAAAAACATTGAATAATATCGTTCCAGATAACTGGATTTATGTTCAAGAAAGAACTGTCAAAATGGGACGTATTCAAATCTTCAACAACTGGTCTCCATATATGGTGTCTGATCCGATGAATAAGGTTTGGATCGGACTTGAATACTTTTGCTCTGAAGGAGATGAGATGTGGAATTCTTCAGATGAAGATTTCATCAATTTTGCAGTCAAAGAACTTGTTTCAATGGGAATCATTGAAAGTGAAAAGGATGTCTTAGATTCTTGCAGATTGAAGGTTAAGAAAGCCTATCCTGCTTATTTTGGTAGCTACGACCATTTCGATGTTGTAAGAGAGTCTTTAGATAAGATTGAAAATCTCTACTGCATCGGAAGAAATGGTCAGCATAGATATAACAATATGGATCACTCCATGTTGACAGCTATGGTCGCTGTTGATGAATTTTTAAACGATAAAAAAGATCACAGCGAATTGTGGAATGTCAATGCTGAAAAGGAATATCACGAAGAGAAAAAGGAAGGTGAAAATAGTGCAAAGAAATAACAGTAATTTTCATATTCTCACCTCAAATCTTGTTGCTGATGAAAAAGATAACGACAAAAGATTTTCAAATCCCTTCATTCAATTATTATTCGCAGTTGTTGTTTTAATTGTTTCATTTTTAAGCTATGTATTATTAAAACCATATGCTGATTTATTATCGTATAAATTATTTCCAAAGATAATTTGTGTTTCTTTAGTCGCTGTTATCGGAGTTATTTTTTTCTTCTATCATCGTGGAAGAAAAAAAGTGGATGATTATTTATTTTTCTTTTTGATAGAAGCATTTATAATTCATTTGATGTATATGTTATATACCGATGGCGGTATCAGACAACATGATGTCTGGACTGGAAATGAGTGTTATGGACATGAAGGGTATGCGTATTCATTTTATGAGAATGAAAGCTTACCAAATCATCATAATACTGTAGATACTGCTTATCAGTTCTATCACCCGCCATTCAACGCTTTCATCCAAGGTAATTTTATGCGATTATTTGAAAAGATATGTTGGAATACTAGTTTGATAAGCGATGAAGCAACTTTATATAAGTCATGCCAAATTTTATCAGTGTTTTACACAAGTGTTTCAACTTTATTTTTGGTCAAAACAATCAAACTTACTAACTTATCTAAGAAATATAAAGTCTTAGCTTGTATGTTTGCTGTTTTCTATCCGAATTTGATAGTCGAATCAGCTGAGTTGAATAACGATAATCTCTCTTTGATCTTCCAGTTGATGGCTTTATATTATTTCTTAAGATGGTATCTTGAAGGAAATAAATATAGAGATATCTTACCTTGCGGATTATTTGTCGGTTTAGCGATGGCAGCTAAGATGTCTGCCGCTTCTATATGTCTTGGTATGGCTGTTGGTTTTATCATTGAATTTGTCCGTTCTATCATGCGTAAAAAGGGTGCTTTGAACTTCTCTCAAATCATTATTCAATATTTCATCTTCTTACTCATCTGCGCTCCTATTGGACTTTGGTATCAAGTATATGCTCATGTAGCTCTTGGCTTCCCATATAACTATGTTTTTGACAATTTGAATTCAGCTTTATACAATGGACCTAGAAGCTGGGTATTATCTCATAAACCTAATGAAATCGCATATTATGATTCTAATAATTCCGGTATTCTTTATGAGAATACAATGTTGAATTTTGTTGTCAGATTCTTACTTCCTTTCTATCCAAATGATTTCATGTCTGAATTTGGTTTTGCTTCTTCTTGGGAATACTATAATATTCAAACATTCGCTTTAAAGTCATCTATTTTTGGTGAATATAGCTTTGAACCATTTTATGTCTCTGAAGGGTTTGCTTTTGCTGCTTATTTCTTCTTAGAAGTCATTTACTTGATGACATGGGTATATCTCATCTATTCTCTTTTCAATTTCAGAAAGAATAAGATGGGAAAAGATGGCTCTATGATGTTGATATTAGGTGCTGGTTTGATGTTGATGCTTGCCTATTTATGTTATAAGATGCCATATGGTTGTTCGATGGATTTCAGATATATAATGCCATTTGTATTAGTCGCTGGTTATTTATTCGGTAAGTGTTTAAACCTTATGGAAGATAGAAAGACAAAATTCAACTCTGTCTATTCAAAAATATATACGACAACTGGTTGTTTATTTTTAATGGCTTCTTTCTTATTCTATTGTGTTGCTTATTAAAGGAAAAAAGAATATAATTTCAAAATTATAAAATATAAAGGAGAAATACGATGAAAAAAGTATCAATTATTGTCCCTTGCTATAATGAAGAAGAAGCACTTCCTTTATATTTTAAGGCAGTCGATAAAGTTATCTGTGATATTCAAGATTATACCTTTGATTTTGTAATTGTTGATGATGGATCAAAAGATAAAACCTGGGATGTTATGAATCGACTTTACAATGAAAGAAATGACCTTACCATCATCAAAGAAACGACTAATTATGGTCAACAAAATGCCTTGTTTACCGGTCTTAGCAAAGCAACAGGTGATTATGTCATCATGATGGATGTCGATCTTCAAGATCCAGTTGAACTCATCAAAGATATCTGCGAAAAATTCACGGAAGGCTATGAAGTTGTAAATCCAAAACGTGCGAGTAGAAAAGAAGATACTTTCTTAAAAAAGACAACCGCAGGTATGTTTTATAAATTCTTAAATACCATTGAAGGAAAGAAGATAATTCCTGAAAATGTAAACAATTTCAGAGGATTATCAAGAAGGGTTGTCGATGATCTAAATGCTCTTCCTGAAAAAGAAAAGAAAGTCGTATCTCTTGTCACTTATTTAGGATATAAATCTGTTGAAGTTCCTTTCTCAAGAGCTAAACGTGATGTTGGAAAGACAAAGTATAATGTCAAAAATCTTTTCAAAGCAGCATTCGATATCATCTCATCTTGCACAAGTAGACCGCTTGATTATCCATTTGTTATCGGTGGTATTTCGACATTTTTCTTCTCTCTTTCTTCATTAGTATTGTTAATTCTTTATATATTAGGACAATGTGATGTGATGTATAGATATTCACAAATCACATTGTGGATGGTAATTTCCTTTATGTTCTTAGGATTTTCAATTCTAACATTCATACTCGGTGTTATCGCTATCTATCTTAGAAATATCCTTCTCAATGTCAGAGATAGACCGATGTCCTATATTGAAGAGATGAAAACTCCAGAAGAAAAAAAATAAACGAAATAAAATGTACTTATTCTTGGTATTGATTCATAATGAATCTCAACTGTGAATGAGTACATTTTTTAGTAGAAATATAACATTGAATATGAAATTCTAAGCCTTATAAATTTTGATTCATCACAATTACGAAAATCAAAAAAGCTAATATTAAGCGAGTTCCCATAGGGATTATTTATAAAACGCGAAAAGCGGCTAAAAAGAGAACCATACTCAATGAGTTTGATAGCTCAAATGTATGGTTATTTTTATAGCTTTATTTGCTTAGTGGCTTTTTGTAATGTCCCTTCACTTTAAAGCCTATCAGCCAATTCGAATGTCCTCGATAAATTCTTAAGCAATGTTGCTCTGCAATTATTCTCTAATCCGTTAGTAAAGGCATATTTGCTTCTTGGCATTCTTTTTCTAAGCCGTTTAATGCGATTTCGTATTTATACATAGAGACAAGCATTTCTTGATAATAGAAGATAAAATCGGCTAAAGGATAGCCGATGTTTTCAGTAAAGATAAGCCTAACTTCTTCGCACATATTCCTTAGAGCTTCCATTTTTAGTAAGTATTTTCTTTGAAATTTGCTTTCAAGAGTATGCGAAAGAGTCCCTTGTATATTCTCTAAAAAAGTGCAATTGACCATTGAATTTTTATATAAAAACACCTATGCTCTGAAGCATTAAACTCACTGCTCTCAAGCTGTAAACTATTCATATGAAGTCATAACTGTGAAAATGAAATATCAAATTGTATAAAAAACATAAAATAGTGATATTTACATCTAAACTCCCTCATTTTTTAGTGAATATGATGATATAACTCCCTCATTTTTTATGAGTTTATCCTTTTTTTGTGTTATAATACTACTTAAGAAAGGGGTGAAATATGATTGATTATTTGAAACGAAAAATTGATAAATATCTAGCTGATTGGAAAACGAATGCTGAACATAAACCTCTTATCATTAAAGGTGCTAGGCAGGTTGGAAAAACAAAATCCATTGAAAATTTTGCTAAACAAAATTACGAAAATATTGTTGAAATTAATTTTGTCGAAGAACCTATTTATAAACAAATTGTTGAAGATGGATATTCGGCTCAGGCAATTATTAAAAATATTTCCCGTATCAATCCTTTAGCTAGATTTAGCGATGGTAATACTCTTATTTTCTTTGATGAGATTCAAGAATTTCCTGATATTGTCACTTCTTTAAAGTTCTTTTCTCTTGATGGAAGATATGATGTGATCTGCAGTGGTTCTCTTCTTGGAATTCATTATAAAGATATTTCCAATATCAGTGTTGGATATAAATCAGAAATTGAGATGAGATCTCTTGATTTTGAAGAATTTTTATGGGCGCTTGGATATGACGATTCTATTAAAGAAGATATTTTATCTCATATGATATCTTTTACTCCTTTTTCAAATGATGTTTTAAAAATCTATAATGATTTTTTCTTAGATTATTGCATTGTCGGTGGTATGCCTGATGTTGTTAGGAATTTTGTTTCTAAAAAGACATTTGAAAACACTCTTGAAATTCAAAGACAAATCATAATTGGTTATGAAGCAGATATAAAAAAGTATGCTATCGGACTTGATAAAGCACGTATTGAAAATGTGTTCCGTTCTATTCCTTTTCAGCTCGGAAAAGAAAATAAGAAATTTCAAATTTCAAAAGTGAAATCTGGTGCTAAATTTGTCGATTATCGTGGATCACTTGAATGGCTTGAAGATGCTGGAATTGTAAACATCTGCCGAGCTTTACAAACACCTAATTTACCCCTTAAAGGAAATGTGATTGAAGATTGCTGTATTCTTTATTACGCAGATAACGGACTACTACTTTCTCAATTAGATGATGAAGCCCAGCTTGATTTTCGTCAAAATAAAAATCTCAATGTCTATAAAGGTGGTTTATTTGAAAGTATTATCGGAGAAGCTCTTGTTAAATCTGGATATGAACTTCGTTATTTCAAAAAAGATAATTCAACATTACGAGAAGAATTTTTTGTACGATATAAAGATTGTTTAGTTCCTATTGAAGTAAAAGCATCTAATAATAATTCAAAATCTCTTTCAACTATGATAAAGAGTAATAATTATCCAGAGATTCATTTTGGGATCAAAATTGTAAAAGGAAATATCGGATTTGAATCAAATATCTGTACTTTTCCACATTTTTGTTCTTTCCTAATCAAAGACTTTCTTTCAACATTTAAATACGTAGAATAAACATCAAAATC
>CAVEQA010000038.1:0-13116 GCA_963617725.1 Paludibacteraceae bacterium | reverse complement strand
TATTTTTAATAGCACTCTTATATAACTAAAAATAATATTTTATCTAGGAACATAATTAAATTTAATACTGATTGATTTTAATCAGCTTTTACAAAGCTATAATTTTTCTTCCGTTTAAAAATAAAATTTGCTAAACTAGTGTAGTTTTTAATAGAAAGGATAATATTTATGAAAACCGTAATTAAAGTATTCGAAATTATTTCTATCATCGGTAAGGCAATTTCTACAATCTTCTGTTTAATCTTATCATTCTCCTGCTTTGCAGCAAGCAAAACTCTCATCGATGAATTCATCAAAAACGGAACTGCTAAAAACGAAGAAGAAGCTAAAGCAGCCCTTGCAATATTTGCTGTATATTTTATTATTTTAGCAATATACTCACTTCTTTGCCTTGTAATTTCTGTCGTCACCTTAGTCAAGCTCAAGAATATGACAAAGAAACCTATCGCTCTTGGTGTTTTAAACATCTTATTCGCAAGTTTGATTTCTGGTATTTGTCTCTTGATCCTCGATCCAACTCCAGAAACTAGTGCTCACTACGAAAGCGATTATAGATAATATTATTTAAAAATTTTCTTTATGGCCAATGAGTTAACTAAAAAAGCATTAGAACAAGCTTTTTTACAACTTCTTTCTGAAAAGCCTTTTAAAAAGATAACAGTTTCAGACATCACTAATAAATGCGGTGTCAATAGAATGACATTTTATTATCATTTTGAAGATGTATATGACATTCTTGATTACACTCTAAAATTTGAAAGTCAAAAAGTCCTTAACGGAAAATATGAAAGCGATACTTGGAATAAAGGTATGGAAAATATCTTTGTTATGTGTCTTAAATATAAGGATTTATTGATCAATGCTTATAGATTCAATTCTAGAGGTAATGTTGAAGAAATCCTTGATCCTATTGTATTTCAACTCACCTATCATGTAGTTAAAGAGGAAGCAAATGGACATAATGTCAAAGAAGAAAATCTCATTTTTGTCGCTAATGCTTATAAACATCTTTTGATCGGTATCGTTCTTGATTGGATCAATGATAATATGAAAGTAGATTATCATATAATCTTAAAAAAGATTGAATTAATGTTGACTGGTGAAACTGAATGGGTTTTATCAAAATTCGAAAACGAATGAATTATCAGCCTCCTCACTTGAGGAGGTTTTTTATCATTTTTGAAATTTTGATAAAAATTTATACAATTTAAATTCCTTGATTATTTTTTTATCAACTCACAAATATTGTCCATTTGTTTTATATTTCTCAAAAGTTACAATAATACCGCTAAGAATAAAGGGGGAACACAAAATGTATTATTCTAGTGGAACTTATGAAGCATTCGCACATCCAGAAAAACCAAAAGACGCAGATAAAAAATCCGCATATATTGTCGGCTCAGGACTTGCAGGTTTATCAGCTGCTTTCTATCTTGTAAGAGATGGTCAAGTCAAAGGAGAAAAGGTTCACATTCTTGAAACCCTTCCTCGTTCAGGTGGTTCTTGTGATGGTTATCACGATATCACCAAAGGTTTCTATATGAGAGGTGGTAGAGAAATGGACAACCATTTCGAAGTCATGTGGGATTTATACCGTGATGTTCCATCTATTGAAAACGAAAATGTAACTGTTTTAGATGAATATTATTGGTTGAATAAGCACGATCCTAATTACTCACTTTGCAGAGCTACTGAAAATAGAGGACAAGATGCTCATACCGATAATAAATTCAATCTCGATAAAGAAGCTCAAAGACAATTATTAAAATTGTATTTAACTCCAGAAAAAGATTTAGAAGATAAAAAGATATCTGAATGTTTTGACGATCATTTTTGGAAGAGTAATTTCTGGCTTTATTGGCAAACAATGTTCGCCTTCCAACGCTGGTCAAGTGCTCTTGAGATGAAACGTTATATCCAACGTTATGTTCACCATATCGATGGACTTCCAGATTTCTCTGCTTTGAGATTCACAAAATACAATCAATATGAATCAATGATTTTACCTCTTCAAAAGTATCTTGAAAAAAGAGGTGTCATCTTCGAATTCAATGTCAAAGTAACCGATTGCAAAATTGAAACAAAAGGCGATAAGAAAGTAGTGACATCTATCACATTAGAAAGAGATGGTAACACTGAAACCAAGACTTTAACTGAAGATGATTTCTTCATCGTCACCAATGGTTGCTGCACTGATGTCTCATGTTATGGTGATAATGATACAGCCCCAGATATCTCCAATGTCAAACCGAATATCGGTGATGGATGGAATCTTTGGGAGAAGATTGCCGCTCAAGGAAAAGAATTCGGTAATCCAAAAGCCTTCTCTTCAAATATCGAAGAGACAAACTGGATGTCTGCATCTGTATATACAACAAATGCAAGAGTCATCGAACTCATCAAAAAGATCTGTAAGCGTGATCCTTTATCTGGTAAAGTCACAACTGGCGGTATTGTCTCAGTTAAAGATTCTTTCGATAATTGGGGATTATCTTGGACTATCAACCGTCAACCACAATTCAAAGATCAACCAAAAGGTAGTGTCATCGTCTGGTTATATTCTTTAAATACCAACAAAGAAGGCAATTATGTAAAGAAAGCAATGCGCAATTGCACTGGTAGAGAAATCACTAAAGAATGGCTCTATCATATCGGAGCTGATTTAGATGAAATCGAAGAACTCAGCAAAGAATGCAATACTACCACTTGCTTTATGCCATATATCAACGCTTTCTTCCAACCAAGAAAGAATTCCGATAGACCTAAAGTAGTACCACAAGGATGTGTCAATTTAGCATTTGTCGGTCAATTTGCAGAAACACCAAGAGATACAATCTTCACAACTGAATATTCAATTAGAACTGGTATGGAAGCAGTTTATACCCTCATGGACATCGATAGAGCTGTTCCTGAAGTTTGGGGTTCTTGCTATGATGTCAGAGAGATGTTAAGAGCTACTTATTATGCTTTAGACAAGAAAAAAATTCTTGATTCTGATTTGAGTTGGAAAGAAAAAATCGTCTTAAAGAAAGTTTTATCAAGTATCAAAGATACTGATATCGAACTTTGGTTAAAAGATTCTAAACTCATTTGATGATAAGGCTGTCGTTTAACGACAGCTTTTATTATATATAACTAACTTTCTTGAACTTATTTATAAAAAACATTTAATTTTGTAATATAATAAGCTTTGAATTTTAAGGAGGCAATTATATGTCTACAAATGTCCGTATCCAAGATGATCTCTACCAAGCTGTCAATGGTGAATGGTTAGAAAAAGCAGTCATTCCTGAAGATAGAAGTACTGCTGGTGGTTTTAGTGAGCTCGATCAAGAAGTCGAAAGAAAACTCATGGCTGATTTCAAAGACTTTGCTAATGGAAATAAAACAACTGATATTCCTGAAATGAAGGATGCCATCAAACTCTACAATAAAACCTTAGATGTCAAAAGAAGAAATGAAGAAGGAATCAAACCTGTTCTTCCTCTTTTAAATAAAATTCTTTCAATTAAAAGTATTGACCAATTGAATGATGAAACTTATGACCTTATGTTAGATGGTGTTGATCTTCCAATCAATTTTGGTGTAGAAACCGATATGAAAGATGCAACTATCAACAGTTTTGTTATCACAGGTCCAAATATCATCCTTCCAGATACTACCTATTATGATGATAGTAATCCAGCAAAAGAAAAACTTCTTGCTATCTACAAAGACATGGCCAAAAAAGCCTTAGCATTGACTGATGTATCCGCTGAATTGCAAGAGAAAATTTTAAATGATGCCTTATCATTCGATGCTCTTGTTGCTAAAGAAGTAAAGAGTCAATTAGAATGGGCAGACTATGTCAATAACTATAATCCTATGAGTTTAGATGATGTAGCTTCACTTCTCTCACCATTCGATTTCAAAGGATTGTTAAAGAAAATCTATGGTGATAAGATGCCATCTCAAGTCATTGTCTTTGATCCAAAAGCTATCAAGAATTTCAACAATTATTTCTCAAGTGAACATTTAGAAGAATATATCCACTGGGCATATTTGAATTGTTTACTTTCAAATTCTTCATTATTAAGTGAAGAATTATATGAGATTGGAAAGCTCTATACTCGTGCTTTAAGAGGTATCGATAAAAATCCTGTCATCGAAAAGCAAGCTTATCAAAGAGTTTCTAATATTTTCTCTGAACCAATCGGTGTCTATTATGGAAGAACATATTTCGGTGAAGAAGCCAAAAAAGATGTTGTTTCCATCGTCAAAAAGATCATCGAAATGTATAAAGAAAGAATGAAGAATAATTCTTTCTTAAAAGAAGAAACCAAGAAAAAAGCTATTTTAAAATTAGATACTATTGTCATCAAGATGGGATATCCAGACAAAATCGATGAATATTATTCAAAATTAAAAGTCGATGATACCGATTCTCTTTTCGATAGTATGAATAAGATTGTCAAGATCAAGATTTTACACAATCTTGAAGAACTCAATAAACCAGTTGATCGCACCTTATGGGCAATGCCGGGTCATTTAGTCAATGCTTGTTATAATCCAAGCAGCAATGATATCACTTTCCCAGCTGCAATCCTTCAAAAGCCATTCTATTCATTAGATCAATCAGTCTCTCAAAATTTAGGTGGTATCGGTGCAGTTATCGGGCACGAAATTTCTCACGCCTTCGATAATAATGGTGCCCAATTTGATGAAAAAGGAAATCTTTTCAATTGGTGGAGCAAAGAAGATTACGATGCTTTCAAACAATTGACTGAAAAGATGATCAAAGAATGGGATGGAATTCCATTCCATGGTGGTAAAGTCAACGGAAAACTCATCGTCAGTGAAAACATCGCTGATAATGGTGGTCTTTCTGTCACTCTTGCAATCATGCATACCTTAAAAGATGCTGATTATCAAGAATACTTCAAAAACTGGGCAAGAGTCTGGTGTATGAAGGCAAAAGAAGAATATATCCTTCTTCTTTTGACAAATGATGTTCACGCACCTGCTGAGCTCAGAGCAAATATTCAACCGAGAAATTTCAGCGAATGGTATAGTGCTTTTGATGTTAAAGAAACCGATAAGATGTATATCGCTCCGGAAGATAGAGTTACAATTTGGTAATCTAAAAATTTCATGTTACAATAATTTGGTATGAACAAATTAAAAGAAAAAATATTATCCTTTTCTATCGGTGAAAAAATATCGTTAATTTTAGTCTTGATATTTACAATAATTGGTTTTTATTTAGCCATAAATATGAATATCAAAATAGCATCTGGTTTGACTCTATTTGGAAACGCAAATAGTTTTAAAGATGGAGTCATTGAATCAACAAATCCTAGTTTTAGCGATTATTTGATCACAATTTTGATTTATATTCTTTCATTTGTCTTACTTTCTTATCTTGTCTTTGTCTTATTCATCAAAAAGATAGAAAAGAAAAAGATAATAAGAAAAGAAATTGTCAACGGAAAGACAGTGATCCTCGAAGATACTGATAAGGAAGAAAAGAATGACTGAAGAAATAGATGAAGATTATTTTTCACTTGAAGAAATTCCAACAAGTGATTTTGTTAGATATTTATTGAATAAAGAAGATTTGATCATCTACTTTGTAAAAGATAATCCAGGTGAAAAGCACGAAGAAGAACACGTCGATCCTGAGTTTTCAGATGAACCACATGAAGATGATGATGACAATGATGACCACGATGATCACGAAAATCTCAACGGACATTTATATAAGGTAATATTTAAAAATTATTCCAAACTTATAGTTGAAGGAGATGAATGCGATTTATATAGATATAAAAATTCAATCATTAAAGATAATTTCATTCAATTAGAATTTTATGGAATAAATTTATCCGAGTCAGGAAGCGATTTTAAAATTCAATTTTCTTTCGATAAATACGAGATAATTGATTGTGGAAAAATAAAAAGTCCAGAAGTTTAAAAATTAGGCTTTAACAATTTTTGTTAAAGCCTTTTTATTTGCTTTATAAATATCAAAGTATTATAATCAAATTACACCTAGGAGGAAAATTATTAAATTTATGAAAAAGCAAGTTATTTTGTACACTATTTCTTATTTATTACTAATTATATCTTATCCAATTTACGGATTTGTTTCCTATCCAAATTCAACATCCCCTGGCTCAAGTTTATTTGAATACACGCTATACAACAACATGGTTTACGAAGTTTTACCTTTGATTGGTGCTATGCTTTTAACATTCTTCTCATATTTCATATATTTCAAATCACTTCCAAAAAAGAAAAGTTATTGGTTCTTAATACCAGAATTTATAAATTTAGTTTGCGATGGAACTCTTATCTTTATGGGCTTTTTCCTTTGGAAAGCAAGTGTAAATTTCTATGGTGCAATAATCATTGCATTTTGGTCAATCATCTTATTCATCATCGGTATTATTCCAGTTGTCAATCACTTTTTAAAAGATAAGAAGAAAGACGAAATTAAGTAAAATCTACTCATATTAAAAAGGAGGTTTCCCTCCTTTTTTGTTTTACTTATTTTTGCTTTTTAGCGTTAGCTTCGAAATGTTTACTAGTAACATCTTCTCTGATACCAGCTAAAGCTTCATATATTTCACGATTTGTTGCATTCGGATGATTTTTGATAAATTCATCAAATTCACCGATGATATCTCCCATATATGGTTCATCATATTCTTCTTCATCATCGCTATCACTTGAAGTGTCAACTTCTTCATCTTCTTCATTTTTAGCTTTGACTGTATTATTATCATTCATATATAAAGGATATGATTCATCTGTTAAAAGATATTCATGACTTGGATCAAAGTATGTAAACAAAAAGCGGAAATGTACTGCAACATTTTCTTCTCTTAAAAAATCACAAATTGAATCTTTGACTTCATTTTCTAATTCTTCGAATTGTTCTGGAGCTTCTATCTCAACATCCAAACGGAAATTAGTTTGTTCAAAACCATTGTGAATGATAAATCCTTCGCAAGCAAAGAATTCGATTTCATTCTCACTGACATCATAGATTTCAGCTAATTTTTTATTCAACTTTTTTGTATAACGAATAGCTTCATAAGAATCCATACCAAATAATTTGATTGTAATCATATTTTGTTTCTCCTTCTTTATAAACTTTCACGACCAGGATCAATATTGATCATTATCTCAGCATCCTTGATTGATAATCGGAATACTTTTATTCCATCAAGAAGTGGTGAGATTTCTTCATACGACTTATATTTTAACAATAAATTGCGATAATATCTTCCATTTTGATAAGGAATATACGGAACTGATGGTCCATATATATTGATTCTATAATTTTTGACATTATCTTTGAGATATTTTGCAATATTATCTGCTATTGAACAACAGTTTTTTTGATCGATTGCTTTCACAGTAATCATACATAAATAGGTATAAGGTGGATATTGATATTTTCTTCTTTCTTCCATCTCATATTGATAGAAACTAGAATAATCTTGTTTAGCCGCTAATTGTATCACTTTATTATCTGGTGAATATGTTTGTATCAATATCCTTCCTTTTTTCAATGCTCTACCAGCTCTTCCAACAAATTGAGAAATCAAATCAAAAGTATCTTCATTTGCCATATAAGTAGGAAGTCTTAAGGAAAAATCAGCATCCAATATCGCAGCTAAGGTGACATTTGGAAAGTTTAATCCTTTAGAAATCACTTGAGTACCAACAAGAATATCACTTTCTCCTAAGGAGAAATCTTGAAGAATTTCATGCCTGACATCATTGCTAGAGACATCACTGTCCAATCTGAATATCTTAGCCTGCGGAAATAAAAGTTTCAATTCTTCATAAGCGCGTTCTGTTCCATAACCAAGTTCTAAAAAATCATGACCATCACACGAATTGCATTTCAAATCATAAGTTTCTAATTTATATCCACAATGATGACAGCATAACACACGTTGTTTTTTATGATAATTCAAAGGAATTTTGCAGTTAGGACATCTGATGACATGCTGACATTTTCTACACATATAAATAGGAGAATAACCTCTTCTATTAACAAGTATCATCGTCTGTTCTTTTCTTGACAGATTCTCTTGAATTTCTTTTATCAATCTCATCGTATAAAAACTGGATAAACGAAGATTTAAATTATTAGAGTCATTCATATCTACCAGTATCAAATCATGTTCTTGATTTTGACTGAAACGATTCTTCATGAATAATGGTTGATAAATATTTCTTTCAGCTCTGGCTTTATCGATAATTCTAGGAGTAGCTGAACCTAGTAAAACCTTAGCATTTTCATTTTCAGCTCTCATAGAAGCGACTTTGATAGCATCATAATATGGAACATTATCCTGTTTATAACTTGCAGAGTGTTCTTCATCGATGATGATGATACCTAAATCTTTAATAGGTGAGAAAATCGCACTTCTAGTACCTAGAACAACTTTAGATTCCCCTGAGACAATCCTTTTATATTCATCATATTTTCTTCCATCACTTAAAGATGAATTTAAAATAGAAATCGTGTCTTTAAAGTGACTGTAGAAAATATCAGCCATATGATCAGTCAAAGTAATTTCTGGAAGTAACATCAAAACACCTTTACCCATCTTTAAATAATGTTCAATAAGTTTTAAATATACCTCAGTTTTCCCACTTCCCGTCACTCCTTCTAATAAAAAAGTTTTCTTATCAGAGTTGATAACCGATTCGTAAACATTCATCTGTTCATCAGTGAGAGTCACTTCACGATATTTTTTTGCTTCTAATTCTGGAATTCTACTGACAGGAATCGCTCTTATTTCAACTGCCTTCATTTCGATAAGAGAACTCAAAGAAGCTTTAGCTGAAATCGAAGTCTTTCTAACACCATCATTATTTTCTTGAATTTTTAAATATAGTGTCTTTTGTTTTTTGTTAAGACTTTTTATATCAAAAGGAAGAGTGAAAACATAATCGATAGTTTTAGCTTGCGTCTTCTTTAAAGCAGAATTTTTAGGTTTTAATGAAGGAGGTAAAAAAGCTGATAAAACTTTTATCAAATCAGCTTTGTAATAACTAGACATTTGGTTTGCTAGTTTCATAAGATTTGAATCCAACAATGGCTCATCATCGACTTTTCTGATTACCTTTGATAATTTAATTCCATTTTTTGATTCATAATCTTGAATTGTTTCATCAATCTCAGTTGGTTTTTCCATTACAAAAGCAATTGTTTCTTTTGAATTACCAAATGAAACAATGACTCTTTCACCAGCTTGGATAGAACCATCTAACGAATAATACGAAAACAATCTATCCAACGCTGATACTGAACGTCCAATTAAAACCTTGACTAAATAAAACATATTATATTTTCAATTCTACTTGAATATTTTTCTTATGATATTTTTTGATCAATGGATTAACTTCTTTTTCAATGAATGATTCTGTTTGTTCCTTTGAAAGTCCGATAAAATTGGTCGGATTTAAGATCGAATTGAGTTCTTCTTTTGAAAGATTAAATCTTTCATCATTCGCTATCAATTCTAATAATCTATTCGGTTTTCCAAGTTTTACTTCATCAGCACATAATTGCGAATATTCTCTGATGATTTCATGAATGACTTGTCTGTCTTGTCCTTTTTTAACAGCTTCCATCATGATGTTTTCAGTTGCCATAAATGGAAGATTATCTTCAACTCTTTTTTGAATGACTTTCTTATTGACAACTAATCCATCAGTGATGTTGATAAACAAATCCAAAAGTCCATCAATTGTTAAGAATGATTCACTTAAGGTAAGTCTTCTATTTGCAGAATCATCAAGTGTTCTTTCAAAAAATTGTGATGCACTAGTGAGATTTGAATTCATAGTTTCCACCATGACATATCTAGAAAGAGAACTCATTCTTTCTGATCTCATCGGATTTCTTTTATATGGCATCGCTGAACTACCTACTTGTTTTTTCTCAAATGGTTCTTCGATTTCGTGATATGATTGAAGAACTCTTAAATCCTGAGAAAACTTATACATGGTAGAAGCAAATCCTGATAAACAGTTCAATAAATATGTATCTATTTTTCTTGTATATGTTTGCCCAGAAACGGGAAGTGATTCTTTGAATCCCATCTTTTTAGTGACTAATTGTTCAAGTTTTAAGACTTTCTTTTTATCACCATCAAATAAATCTAAAAAACTAGCTTGAGTACCAGTAGCTCCTTTGATAGATCTCGGTTTTAAGACTGATAATTGATATTCAAGATTTCTCATATCAAGTGTTATTTCATACATCCATAAACTAGCTCTTTTTCCGATAGTAGTGAGCTGGGCTGGTTGAAGATGGGTATAACCAAGAGTTACAAAATCTTTGTATTTCAATGCAAACTTCTTTAAATTGACAAGCACTTGACTTGCTTTTCTCAATAAGATTTCACTAGCTTCTTTTAAAATCAAGATATCAGTATTATCATCTACATAACAAGAAGTTGCACCTAAATGAATGATTCCCTTTGCTTTTGGACATTGTAAGCCATAGGCATAAATTTGAGCCATGACATCATGTCTTATCTCTGCTTCTTTCTTTTTAGCATCTTCAAAATTGATATCTTTTTCATGAGCTTTTAATTCTTCGATTTGCTCATCTGTGATATTCAATCCTAATTCTTTTTCACTCTCTGCTAAAATGACCCATAAATGCCTAAAAGTTTCAAACTTTTTTTGTTCGCTGAAAAGATATTGCATCTCCTTACTTGCGTATCTGCTTGATAAAGGTGAAACATAACCATCGTAACTCATATATATACCTCCATATTCTTCTTATTTTAACATTTCTTTTATTGAAGAAAAATTTAAATCTAAAGTCTTTTCAAAAATATTTATCGCCATCTTTTTTCTCAAATCGATATCATAATCAAAAACATTATCACAACAAGTAATGACTAGAACTCCATCATACTCATTATATATGGTATTTAACGCTTCTTTTTTGATAGAACCGCAAAGTAAAACAATCTTTGCTTTTGAATTTATTTTCTTGACTTTTTTAAGAATTTCAATCGACCCTTTTCCTTCAAAAGAAGACATATCAATTCTTCCTTCACCAGTGATGACTAATGATGATTCTTCAATATGTTTTTCAATCTCTTTAGAATTCAATATAAATTTAGAACCTGACACCATATTAGAATTGAAGAAAGATAAAAACAACATACCTAAACCACCAGCAGCACCCGATCCTTTAACCCAAGTCATATCAATACCTTTATAATCAATGTAAAATTTTGATAATCTTTCCATGCCTTTTTCTAAAATCGGTAAATCAACTTTTTTAGCACCTTTTTGAAGCGCATAGATATAGGTAGCACCATTATCTCCAAGAAGTGGGTTTTTAACATCGCTTAAAATGGTGACATCAATATCGTCAATTCTTTTATCAAGCATTGAAAAATCACATTTATAAATGAGATTCAAATTTGAACCATCAGGTATTATCTCTTCATCATGTTCATCATAAAAACGAGCACCCAACGCATTTAAAGTACCAGCACCCATATCATTTGTTGAACTGCCACCTAAGCCTATAAAGACATGTTTTATATCTTTATTTTCTAAAATATCTAGAAATACTTGTCCTAAAGGAAATGTCGAAGCATGATATACATCAGGATGTTTTAAAAGTTTATATCCGATAAAAGATGCACTTTCAAGATAACAGCTATCTCCATTAACAAGATAATAGGCATCAATCTTTTTTTGTCTTAATGGATCATCAACAATCAGATGTCGTCTTTGAAATTTATCTTTTAACAATGTTTCCATTGTATCTATAAAACCATCACCACCATCAGAAAATGGTATTGAAAAAGAATCATACATTGAAAATTTACTTTTCAATATATCATTCATATCACCTGCTTTAATAGTGCCTTTAAAGTCATTCATCAAATACAGTAATTTCATAAGCATTATTATAAAATCAAAATTCCAATTTGATATAATTATTTTATGGAATATCAACATATCACACATGAATCTATCCCACCATTTTATGATTCCGAATCAAAAATATTGATATTAGGTTCTTTACCATCTATAGGTTCGAGAAAAGCAGGTTTTTACTATGCTTATAAAACAAATAGATTTTTTAAAATCCTATCAAAATTATTCGATGAAAAAGAACCTATATCAACTGAAGAAAGAAAAGCATTTTTAAAAAGACATAAAATAGCCCTATTCGATGTAATCAAAGAATGTGATATCAAAGGAAGCAGTGATTCATCAATTAAGAATCCCATTGTGAACGATTTTACAACTATCTTAAAAGAATCTAATATCAAAGCCGTGTTCACAACTGGAAGTCTTGCCGATACCTTATATAAAAAATATGTGAATACAAATAACATAAGTCTACCAAGTCCTAGTGCTGCAAACGCTCAAATGGACTTAGAAAAACTCGTAAAAGAATATTCAATCATACTTTCTTTTTTGAAATAAAAGAGTTAAAATTTTAAAGCTTTTTATATGGGCCTATAGCTCAGTTGGGAGAGCGCCTCGTTCGCAACGAGGAGGTCGCCAGTTCGATCCTGGTTAGGTCCACCAAAAGGTAAGGAGACGAACACCAGCCACATAATCGGAATATATTATGTACCTGGTCATTTCGTTGTAAGGGCAAAGATGGATGTTGCCCGTAATAGAAAGAAGTAGTAGCAGTAGAATGACCACTTCCCTTGGGGATTAAGTAATCAAGGCTCTAAGCAAAGAAAAAGGCGTAGTCATTGAGTTGGCTACGCTTTATTCGTTTATAAGGTTTATTTTGGAATGACGACTTTTCCGATGCCGTTGTAGTAAATATCGATGGCTTGGTATTTCTTGCCGTCGACTTTTTCGACTTTGTGGACGAGGATCTTATCGATGAAGGTCCTGATGACTTCGCAATTCAATTCCTTAATCTCGGTGTATTCTCTGATCATGGACAGGAAATCGTCTGCGTTCAGGGATTTTTCTTTTTCAGCAAGGAGCAAGGCGTCTAGCTCTGCGATTCTAGTCTTCAATCGGCTTTGCTCCTCTTCATAGGTCAGTGATATTAATGCTAAATTGAATATGTACAAAACTGCTAACATAAAAATGTACAGTTGA
>CAVEQA010000037.1:0-13294 GCA_963617725.1 Paludibacteraceae bacterium | reverse complement strand
TTAAAGCCGTTATTTACACCATGGAAGATTGGTAATGTCGAGATTAAAAATAGAGTCGTCATGACTTCTATGGGCGGCACTGATATTTTTGGTTGGATGGAAGTCAATCATTTTGATAAGGAAGCTGCTAAATTTTTATTGGACAAAGCAAAAAATGATGTCGGGCTTATTTTGCCAGGATGCCAACCAGTTTACAATCCTATGCTTGGTCAGTGGTTGTATAAAAAGAAATCAATGTTTAAGAAAATGAGACCATTTATGGATGAAATTCATAAGAATGGTGCTAAATTGTTTGTTCAACTCACTGCTGGTTTTGGTAGATCTTTTACTATTTCTGATTCTATGGAACCTCTTGCTACAAACAAATTCCTTGCTTTCTTAGCTAAACCTATCATGAACTTTGATAAGATTTGTGCTACTGCAAGTCCATGTCCAAATCGTTGGTCTGATAAAGTCCCATCAAGAGAGATGACTATCAAAGAAATTGATAAATTCGTTTATGCCTTTGCTCAATCTGCAAAATTATTAAAAGAAGCTGGTGTTGATGGTGTTGAAGTTCACGCAGTTCATGAGGGTTATCTTCTTGATCAATTCACTTTGAAATATATAAACCACAGAGAAGATGATTATGGTGGCTCTTTTGAAAATAGATATCGTTTTGCTGTTAGAATTGTCAAAGCTATTAAAGAAGCTTGCGGCCAAGATTTCCCTGTTTCTTTAAGATATTCTGTTGTTTCTAAAACTAAAGGCTTTAGACAAGGAGCTCTTCCTGGAGAGGATTATGTCGAAGTCGGTAGAGATTTTGAAGAATCTAAGAAAGCGATTAAATATTTAGAAGATGCCGGTTATGATATGTTTAACTGTGATAATGGTACCTATGATGCTTGGTACTGGGCTCATCCACCAATTTATATGCAAGAAAATTGCAATTTAGATGATGTCATTGCGATAAAACCATATACAACAAAACCAGTTGTTTGTGCTGGCAGATTGAATCCAAGAGTTGCTGCTAAAGCTATTGAAGAAGGAAAGCTTGATGGTGCTGGTTTTGCAAGACCGTTTTTAGCCGATGGTGCTTGGGTTACTAAGCTTAAAGAAGGAAGGGAAGAGGATATAAGACCTTGCATTTATTGTCATAATGGATGTTTCAATATGTGTCATTATAAGGGTCATGCAAATGATCAATCATTGAATGACTCCCTTCACTTATCTCGTTGTGCTATCAATGCCGAAACGATGCAGAGCACTGTTCATTACATTAAAAAAGCGGATAAAAAGAAAACAGTTGCAATCATCGGTGGTGGAATCGGTGGTATGGAAGCGGCTCGTGTTTTAACTTTAAGAGGCCATAAACCTGTCATTTATGAAAAACGTGACTGTTTAGGTGGTACTTTCTTAGCTGCTGGCAAGGCTACTTTTAAAGGAAAATTAAGAGATTTAGAAACTTGGTATGAAAAACAAATGAAAGATTTGAATGTTGAAATTCATTTCAATACTGAGGTTAAAGAATTATCTTCTATCAAAGCAGATGAATATATTATAGCTACCGGTTCTAAGAGAAGAATGCTATCAAAACTTCCTGGATTTGAAAAAGCTATTGAAGCTATCGAATTCTTAAATGGTAAAGAAGTTGGTGAGAATGTTGTTGTAATTGGTGGTGGATTAACCGGCTGTGAAATTGCCTATGATTTATGTCTTGAAGGTAAAAATCCAACTATCGTTGAAATGAAAGATGATCTCATTGCCCAAAAAGGTATTTGTTTAGCTAATTCCTCATATTTAAGAGAATATTTTGCTCTTCATAAAGTTCCTGTTTATCTTGAAACTAATGTCGTTGCAATCAATGATGACTCTGTTGAAATCAAACAAAAAGATGGAACTACAATGAAGATTCATACTGATTCTACTATTGTATCTGTCGGTTATATTCCAACACCGATTGCTAAAGAAGATAAGAACGTTCATTTAGTTGGTGATTGTCTTGCTATCGGAAATTTGAGAAGTGTTATTTGGCGTGCTTATGAAGTAGCTATGAAAATTTAAGAGGTGAAACATGTATCAACCAAAGATGATTTTAACAGATGAAGAAAGAGATATTTTAGAAGGAAAACAAGGTGAGACAAAAGCAAAGATGATGGAATGCCTTGTGAGATATGGTGATATTTTCCATGCTCCATGTATGGTTAAAGTCACTCATAAAAAAGGACATCTTGTCACTAGTTTTGGTCTTCAACTTTTAACACCAATTTATCCACTTATGGATGAACTTATCAAAGCGGGATTAAAAGCAGAAGAAGGATTTACAGTTGATCCAAGACCATTGGATTATGAAAATGTTTCGGCAGGTCCGCTTGAAAAATTAGTCTTCAATCATTTTATGTACTCGACTCAAGATCATTATGAAGAACAACTCAAAAAGGTTGGTTTGCAAGATGATAAAGGATTTTCTTGTACATGTTATTTAGATCAGGTAGGAAATCAACCAAAGGAAGGCGACATTCTTTCTTGGGCTGAAAGTTCGGCTGTTGTTTATGCTAATTCTGTTTTAGGTGCAAGATGCAATAGAAATTCAGGTGTTTATGATTTGTTTGGAACTATTTTAGGTGTTGTTCCTAAATTTGGTTTCTTGACTGATGAAGGTAGAAAAGCTGATTATAAAGTCATCATCAAATGTTCTAAAAAACCAGAAGCACAAATATTAGGTAGTGCTATCGGTATGAAAGTTATGGAGAAAGTTCCATATGTCATCGGACTTGATCAATATTTAAAAGAACTTCCTGATGAAGATACCATCGCTTATTTGAAGGATTTTGGTGCAGCTACAGCTTCTAATGGTGCTGTTGGATTATTCCATATCGATAAGATAACTCCCGAAGCTAAACGACTTTCAACTTCACTCATCAAAGATGACGCTAAAGAATACATCATTGATGATGCTGAACTTGAAAGAGTGTATAAAAACTATCCAGTCATGTGGAAAAATAAGAGTGCAAAAGCTCACAAATGTTTTATCGGATGTCCGCATTTAACACTTAAACAATTAGTAGATTGGACAAATAGAATAGATGAGGCTTTAAAAGATAATGGAAAGAAGAAACTTGTCATCAACACTATCTTCACTGCAAGTCCTCATGTCATCGATGAATTCAAGAAATTGGATGAATATCAAAGATTATTGAATACAGGAGCAAAGCTTTCGTATATTTGCCCGCTTATGTATGCTGATAATCCAATTGCAGGAGCAAAACCATTATTGACCAATTCTAATAAGCTTAGAACTTACACCTTTGCAAGATACGAAACAGATGATAAAGTTTTAGCTCTTATCACTGGAAAGGAGTCTTATTAAAATGAAAGAATTTAAAGGAAGAGTTCTCTTTGGTGGTAATTATAAAGGAGAAGCTGTTGTCACTAAAAATGGTTTTAATACTTTAGCTTCTTTTCAAAAGTCCTTGCTTAGTAAATCTAGCAAATCAGTTGTTGTCTCTGATCAGAATAATCCAGACTTATTTAAAAAGGAAATCACTGGTAAGATTTTATGCTTACCTCAAACTATCGGTTCGACAACGGGTGGTCTTGTTCTTCAAACAGCTGCAAGACGTGGATTAGCACCTAAAGCGATGTTATTCGCAAATGAAATCGATCCACTTGCAGCAAGCGGAGTAATTCTTAGCAATGTATGGGAAAATGTCCCTCTCATATGTATTGATGGTTTAGGCGATGATTTCTTAAATGCAGTCAAAACCGGTGATAATTTAGAAATCAAAGAAGACGGAACTGTTGTAATTTTATAAATTCATGAATCTCTAGTGAAAACTAGAGATTTTTAATAAACAAATATATATCGATGTAATATAATTGAATAGATTTAGAGGAGATAATTCGTGAGAAAAAATAAAAATGTGAGAATTGATACTCACCAACAAATTTTACGACTATCAATTTTGAGCATGCTCATAGCTTTAGGTTATGTGCTGATGTGTTTAGGAAAGATTCAAATGTATCCTTTAGCTTCCTTTTTAGAACTTGAAGTCAGTGATGCAATTGTTTTAGTCGCCTATTCATTATATGGATTCTTTGCTAGTTTTGCTGTTGCTATTTTAAAAACACTTTTGAACTTTTTAACTTTTGGACCTGTTGGTACTCCGATTCCGATTGGAAATATAACAGCCGCCTGTACTTCTTTATTCTATTCTTTTGGACTGTTAATTTTAGATAAAGTGTTTCATATTTTCAGCAAGAACAGATGGTTTAGATATCTTGGATATGTATTGTTGATCATCTTTGTCTCTATAATAATGACACTTTTAAATTATTTATTCATCACTCCAACTTTCTTAGTATATGGTGCTGAATTTTTGACATTTAAAGATGTCAAAGATAGTTTGAAAGAAGTTGATAATCAACTTGGTCAGACTTTTTCTTCGATGTTTAAAAATGATTCCTTTGAGATAGGAATCATGGCTATATATATTCCTTTTAATCTTATAAAAGGAAGCTTGGTTTGTCTTACTTACGAACTCATCTTCAATCGTGTTATTTTCTATATGTTGAAGACAGGAAAATTTAAAAATCATGTCTTCATGACAAGAAAAGAAATCGATGATGATATGAATAAAACTGATAAGAAAGACTGATTATTTTAAAAGATTATATTTTGAAATTAAATGTTCGACTAATAGTTTAGTTATATTTACATTTGTTACTTTTTCAATCTCAGTAAAGAAAGCATTTCCATTTGCTTCAATGAAGGTTGGCTTTCCGTCATCTGTTATTGCTACATCGATTCCTGCATAGTCGAGATCTAAAATTTGTGTCGCTTTAATAGCGACATTTTTAAATTCATTTGATAATGAATCAGTGACATCGTAACCAGTTCCGCCTAGTGCAATATTACTTCTGAAGTCGTTTTTGTTTATTCTTTCCATACAGGCGACGACTTTATTTCCGACTACCATGATTCGATAGTCGTGTCCTTGATGAACTGATAAAAACTTCTCATATAAATGAGGCAATGATTTATTTTTTGTTTCAATATCATTGAGTTCATCTCTATTTTTTATGAGTACTACTTGCTTTCCCATGCTTCCATGATTAGCTTTAAAAACAAGTGGGTATTCTAAATTTTCTTCGACTTGATTTAAGAATGAATCAAGAGCATTTTTATCGATATCTTTGACATAGCATAAAGGGGAAGGAATAGTGAGTGGTACATTTATACCACTACCTTTTAATGCGATGATTGAAGACATTTTATCATCGCTTAAATGCAATGATTTAGCGCTGTTGCATAAAGGAAAATTCAACGCTTCTAAACAATCTGCTAAATAAGAATCTTTATCTAAATCGATTCCTAAATAGTAATCATTTAATTTGTTTATACATATTTTATCTCCATAACAAAGAGGTAATAAATCGATAGCTGATACGACATCAGTTTCTATTCCATAGACCGAGAATTCTTCTTTTAATCTATTCGCTTTATAGGTGTTGTTTGGATTTTCAAAGTAACCATTTTTAATTATCAATATTTTTTTCATATGAGAAAGAATATAACATATTTTAAGAATAAAAAGTATAGATATGTAAATTTCGTAATTTCGATTTTATAGATTTACATCTTATATGAAGAAAATATTTGCAAAATAGCTCAATCTTTTATTTTTTGATACTTTTTGAGAGATTAAAAAGGAAACACATTCATTTATATCATATTCGTTTGAAGATGTCGCCATCTCTTATATGGAAGGATTATCAAGCCAAGAAAAACTTGGTGGAATTTATTATCCAATTCAAAATCTCATAATGGAAAAATCCGAATTGAATCGTTCAATTGAAAGAAGAAAATGGATTTTTGATTGAAAAAAATAATAAAATTAAACCGTTTTCATGACAAAAAGACAAATCATACTTGAAAATTTGAGATTTTAATAGTATATTATTCGAGCTACATATATCGCGGGGTAGAGCAGTGGTAGCTCGTCAGGCTCATAACCTGGAGGCCGTAGGTCCGAATCCTGCCCCCGCTACCAATTGAATTAATAGATCTGATACTTAGGTATCAGATTTTTTTCTTGCTAAATATTTATTGAATCTCGGTTCGTTTATTTTAAAATAAACAGGGTTTGAAATTATATGAACAATAATCAAAAGACATATATTTGCATCGATTTAAAATCTTTTTATGCTTCTTGTGAATGTGTAAAAAGAAACCTAGATCCTTTGACAACTAATCTAGTAGTTGCTGATATTTCCCGTACTGAAAAAACTATTTGTTTAGCTGTTTCTCCATCGTTAAAACAATTAGGTGTTCCTTCTAGACCACGTCTTTTTGAAGTTGTTCAAAAAGTAAAACAAATCAATGATGATCGTAGGAGAAAAAATAAGAATAAAGACTTTATTGGTAAAGGTGTTGATATCAATCTTTTAAATCAATTTCCTAATTTAAAATTAGACTATATAATTGCGACACCTCATATGAATGATTACATCAAAACTAGTTCGAAGATATATGGGATTTATTTGAGATATATTTCAAGTGATGATATCCACGTTTATTCTATCGATGAAGTTTTTATGGATGTTACAAACTATTTAAAAAATCTAAAGATGTCTGCTCATGAACTAGCTATGACAATGATTCAAAATGTTCTGAAAGAAACTGGAATCACAGCGACGGCAGGAATCGGTACTAATATGTATCTTGCAAAGGTGAGTATGGATATTGTCGCAAAACATATCAAAGCTGATAAAGATGGTGTTAGAATTGCTTCTCTTGATGAGTTTTCATATCGAAAAGAATTGTGGAATCATCAACCACTCACTGATTTTTGGAGGGTTGGAAAAGGATATCAAAAAAGGTTGAATAGACTTGGAATATATACGATGGGTGATATTGCTAAATGTTCAATCGGTAATGAAGATGACTTTTATAATGAAAACTTATTGTTCAAAGAATTTGGTGTCAATGCAGAATTGTTGATCGATCACGCTTGGGGATATGAACCGACAACAATCAAAGATATCAAGGATTATAAACCATCTTGTAATAGTTTATCGATAGGACAGGTTTTACATTGTCCGTATCAAAATAAAGAAGCTAGAACTATCGTAATTGAGATGGCTGATAATTTATCTATGAGCTTATTAGAAAAAGGGAAGGTCACTAAAGAGATTGAACTATCCATTTTTTATGACATCAAAAATTTAGAAACGGAAATCAAAGATGAATATGATGGTGAAATTGTCTCTGATTATTTAGGAAGACTTGTTCCAAAACCGAACAGTGGGAAATTATGCTTTCAAAACTATACCTCTTCAACTAAGGAATTTATCAATGGATTTTTAAAGATTTTTGATACGATATCTGAAAAAAATCTGTACATCAGAAAGTTTAGAGTTGTTGCTTTAAATATCATTGATGAAGATAAAGTCATCAAAAATAACGATAGACAGATTTCATTATTCGAAGATTTTTATGAGAGTGAAAAAAGAGAAGTTGAAGAAGAAAAAGATCGTAAAAAAGAAAAACAAGTTCAAGAAGCATTGCTAAAAATTAAATCAAAATATGGAAAGAACTCGATATTAAAAGCAGTTGATTATAAAAATGAAGCTACTGGACGGGAAAGAAATGATGAAGTCGGAGGACATAAAGCATGAATGACATTCACGATTATTCTTCAATTTATGATTTAGAGCATCCAGAGCCTAGATATCATAAGAGAATGTCAAGACAGAATAGAGCTGCTCAATTTGCTCCTTTCAGCGCTCTTGTCGGATATCAAGAAGCTCTTGATGAAGAAAAAAGGGAAGTCGATGAGAAAGTTATTTTGTGCTCTGAAGAAGTTGAAAAAATATCGAATGCTTTAAATGTCATCAAGACTGATTTAAAAAGGCATCCACTTATTGAAATCACCTATTATCTTAAAGATGATAAGAAAAATGGTGGTAAATATTTGACTAAAAAAGAATGGGTTAAAAATCTTGATGAGATATCAAAAGTCTTACTTTTAAAAGATGATAGCGAAATTAAATTTGATGATATTTTAGATATAAAAATATTGTAGACATCATAAGTTGGATAAAAAGAAAAACTCCGCATTTGCGGAGTCTTTTTTAGGATTGTTTAGCAATTTTCTTGCTTTGCTTTTCTAATTTTTGCTGTTGTTTTAAAGCTTCAATAGCGGCTTTTTCTTTTTGTTGACGAGCTTTCTTTCTCTCTTTTCTCTTATCGATGGTGATCTTGTTTTTGATCTTTACAAAGATGTAATATCCGATAAGGGCAACAACTGCGATGATGATCAAGATATATGCCCAAGTTGGAAGGTTTGTATTCTTTACTTGCTCCCACATTTTGGTCAAGGAATTTGTTTGATCACCAAAATCTTGCATGATGCAAAGGGAGGATAAGATTTTACTATCTGGATATTGAGTGTCGAATTGTCTATTTTTTGAACTTGCAAGGACTGCAAATATCATATCGTCATCTTCCATTTCGACTAAAGTTCCTTCAAAGAAATAAGAAATATCTTTTTTATAGTAACTTGTCTCTAAATCTTCACCTTCGAGTGATGAGATTTCAGAAGAATTGACTAGTTGATATTTTTCTAAGACTGATTCATCAAATTCATCATTTTCTTCATCGTATCTGATATCGTACCAGCTTTTGATAAGATGTAAGACTGAATCGCCGGCGATGACAGAAGTATAACCGATGTAATTCATGTTTTGAGCGACATTAGTCATCTGATCTGGATTGACATTTTCGTCTCCGTAGATATGCTCTGAATCGGAGATAAAATCGACAAATTTTTGAGCGATTTCTTTATGTCCTGGTCTATTTTCAATGGATTTTGGCATAACCCAACCATCGAACCAAATATTAGCACCAGTGGAAGGAAGGGCGTAACGCAAAGTTGTGGTTTCTGCATTTGGATTATTTGCTAACAATTTTTCGTTGTTTTCATCAGCCATATCCATTGCATAAGCAGCATCACCTGACCATGCGATATCAATAGCGAATTTATCACCTTTAGCCATATCAACTTTTCCGCTATCAACCTCAAATCCGAAGGAGTTATTTTTTAAATCAACTAGATTTTTTTTGACTTCTTCAAGATTGGAATCGGAACAGCGATTGAAGATCTCTGTCAATTTTGAATTGTATTCTTCATCGCTGAGTTCTTTGTTATCGTGTTGTGTTTTATATGTTTCTAGTTCTTCTCTATAGGTGTATAAAATACCGATTGAGTAAGTATCTCTCATACTGTCTTTGATAGCTAAGAGATTGTTGTATTTTTTATCCCATAAAGAATCCCATGACATCATATCTTCATCCATTTCACTTGCTGTGATACCGCGAGATATGACACCATTGAATTCGTTGTTGTAAAGAACTCCTAAAGTTCCCCACATATAGCCACGTGCGTATTTATTCACCAATCCTTTTTGTCCGTTGATAGTGATTCCTTCCATCTGTTTTTTGATCCAAGGAGAGACGTATTTATCATACATCGGTGTTGAATCATCTTCGAAAGGGGTGATCATATCTTCTTTTATCATCTTTTGGATGACATAATCGCTAGGTGTGACTAAATCATAATTAGCTCTACCAGTTCTGAGCTCAGATAACATGGTTTCATTTGTATCAAAAGTAGAATATGAAACTGTTACATTGATTCCTAATTCATCTTTGCAATAATCAATAAACTTGCTGACAATTCCTTTAGAAACAAGTTTTCCAGAATCATCTTTTTCATCTTCAGCGATGTAATCAGCAGAGTTATAAATTGAGAGAGTTACTTCATTTAAAGTAGATGCATAGTAACGTCTTGCTTGTTTGATTGCGGTTTTAGAAACCCCAATATTAGAGATGAATAATAAGCTTAAAGTTGAGATGAGCGGAATGAGTTTTTTATTTACCGTATGGAGTGACATTTATAGCTTGCCTCCTTTTTGAATGATTTCCTAAAGCCTTTTTATCAACTTTAGAATCGTGATTGACTTTCAAAGAATAAGCGACAACTATTACAAGAACAATCAAGAAGATGATGGTTGTCAAAGCTCTCATGGCCGGAGGAACACTACCTTTTTTAATCTTTGCTTGAACAAGAGTAGAAAGGGTTTCGATTTGACTTTCTTTGCTTAAAAGACCATTTCCTCTAGTGAAGGCTGTGACGATGAAATCATCTAATGATAAGGTGAAACTCAAGATGAGACCAGCTAAGATACCAGGGATGATTTGAGGGATGATGACTTGATGAATTGCTTTGTTCGGTGAGGAACCTAAATCTAAAGCAGCTTCATATAAGGCTGGATCCATTTGAGATAATTTTGGTTTGACATTCAAATAGACAAATGGGACTGATAAACAACAGTGACCGATGAGAAGGGTCCAAAATGAGAAGATAGATGCCCCTCCAAACATATGCTGTCCGATGAAGACAAACATAACAGTCAATGACATTGCCATGACGATTTCTGCATTGACAACAGGGATTTGATTGATGTTTTCAATCAAGGTTTTAAATCCTCTTTTACAATAGAATAAACCGATGGCACCTAAAGTTCCGATGAGAGTTGAAACAAGAGATGAGATAGCAGCAAGAATGAGTGTGTTACCCAAGGCTCTTAAGATTTCTTCATCACGGAAGAGATTTTTGTATAAATCCAAAGAGAAGCCAGTCCATTGACCAGTGACTCTTGAATTTGTGAAAGAAAAGACGATCAAATAGAAAACTGGAAGATAGAGAAAAAGTAAGACGAGATAAATATAAACGTATGCAAATACTTTCTTTTTTACCATGATCCACCTCCTTGTTCTTCACTGGAACGTTGGAATTTTTTGGTTGCTAACATCAAAACAAAGATGATGATAAGCATGATCAAAGACATGAACGAGCCGGAATTCCAATCGGAATTTGAGAAGGATAAGAAGATGGAATTACCAAAGAGCATGATCTTACCTTCACTCAAGGTATCAGAGATAACATAAGAAGAAATAGTCGGCATAAAGACCATCATAGCAGCTGAGATAAGACCTGGCATCGCTTGAGGTATGATTGATTTTGTGAATGTTTGGAAAGGATTGCAACCTAAGTCTTCAGCAGCTTCAATTTGAGAATTATCAAGCTTTAGCATGGTTGAATACAAAGGGAGAATGGTGAACGGAATATAGTTGATAACCATACCTACCATTGTGCAAAATAACGGATGTTGACCAGTTGTTGTTGAAAACCAACCTAAAACGATTGAAAGAAGTTCACGAAGTGCACCTGTTCTTAAAACGAAGTTGATCCATGTCGGCATGACAAATAACATGACAAGGACATAATTCTTGTTGATTTTTGGATTAGCCAATAAATAAGCTAATGGGAAAGAGATCAATAAGCACAAGGCAGTATTGAAAATACCGATCAACAAGGAGACTAATAAGACATTTAATTTTGTTGTTGAAGTGAAGAAACTGGTTATCGCTTCTAAAGTGAAGTTTCCATCAGCATCGGTAAAAGCATAGAAGATGATGAAAAGAATCGGTATGATGATAAAAAGAATGAGGAAAACAACAAATGGAAGTGATAAGCTTTTTCTAAATGTTTTATAAGACATAGTCGCTGATATCTCCTCTCAATTTCAATTTGATGCTATTTTTACTAGTAGCAGAGATACCGACGATATCGCCAACATTGAATGTGTATGGAGTGGAGACAAAGAAATCTTCCTCTTCTTCAGAACGGACTAACATGATGTAATGGTCGCCTTTGTAAACAGAAGAGATGACTTCTCCAGTTTGGCTAGCTTCACTTGTATCATCTGATACTTGGAATCCTTTTGGATCGACGCTAGCGACAACATCAGCATCTTTGAAATCATATTCTTTACCTTCGAAATGGACAATTCCATTTTCATCCACTGTTGAATTTGGAATGAGTTGACTCAAATCACAGTCGAATGGTTTATCATCGATGCAAACTTTGTGATTGGAATCGATATAGGCATTGGAATAGATATTCAAATCATCGCTGGCCTTCATGACATGAATGCCGTCTGGTCTTATTTGAATATAGATTGGAAGTGTTTCATCGAAGTCTTTGATGCTTTGAGCTAACACTTCATTATGGCCGACCATGATGACATATTGATAGTGAATACCTTTGAAAACTTTTTCAGTGATCTTTCCTGTGATATATCCTGGTTTTGGTTCGGTTGAGAAATGAATGTCTTCAGGACGAACAACAACATCGACATGTTCGTTTAACTTGAAGTCATCAAGGCAATCCCAAGTATTTCCTAAGAAACGAACTTTTCTTTCACCGATCATCGTTGCGTTATAAATATTGGATGAACCGATGAAGTCAGCGACAAAGGCATTGGCTGGCTCATTATAAATGGCTTCTGGGCTTCCTTCTTGTTGGATGACACCATCATTCATGACGATGATGGTATCTGACATAGTAAGAGCTTCTTCTTGATCGTGAGTGACATAGATGAAGGTGATTCCAAGTCTTTTATGCATTTCTTTCAATTCTAGTTGCATATCTTTTCTCATCTTCAAATCGAGAGCACCAAGCGGTTCGTCTAAAAGAAGAATCTGTGGTTCACAGATGATAGCTCTTGCGATAGCAACACGCTGTTGCTGACCACCTGAAAGAGTTGAGATATCTCTATCTTCTAGTTCATCTAAATCGACGACATTGAGCGCTTTGACAACTTTTTCATCGATTTCTTTTTCAGTCAATTTTCTCTTTTTAAAAGCTGGCTTTGGATTGTTTAAAGTATCTTCAAGTTTCTTTGTCAATACTTCAAGTCTTTTCTCTTTTTCTTCTTCAGAGATGATGTTGTCTTTTTTGATACGTTTTATTTGTGAACGTAAGTATTTAGCTTCAGCGACATCGATTTTTAAAACTTGTTTTCCTTCTTTGTCTAAAATAGGGACTGGAAGTCTCTTATTTCTAAGTCCAAAAGCGACATTCTCATAAACATCGAGATTTGGAAATAAGGCGTAATGTTGGAAAACAGTGTTGATAGGTCTTTTGTACGGCGGAACAGGAGTAATATCTCTTCCATTTAGAAGGATATCTCCACTTGATGGAGTTTCAAAACCGGCAATCATTCTAAGAGTAGTTGATTTACCACAACCAGACGGACCCAAAATCGTAACGAATTCTCCCTTTTTGATATTTAAGTTCATCTTATCGATGATTGTTTCACCATCGAAAACCTTAGTAACGTTCTTTAATTCGATGATGTATGGGGAGTCAAATGTAGCATTGGTAACTTTCATAAGTAACCCTCC
>CAVEQA010000036.1:0-13422 GCA_963617725.1 Paludibacteraceae bacterium | reverse complement strand
CTTGTATGCTGAAAGACCAACACCTGCTTGAGTAGCATATTTTATTTCATTTTCACTATATGGAACAGGTAACACTTTCAGGTTTATATCCTCTTCAATATTGTTTTGATAAACAATTTTATCATTATAATACAAAACGGCTGCAGATGAAGAAAGGCCAGCAATAGTTTCTCCTGTCATAACTTGTGTATTTGAATATAGGTCTGATACAACAATATGTCCTTTAGCTATCGCTTTTGCAAATTTAGTAAAGGAAGAAAGTATAATCTCATTATCGTCGTACCAGCCATTTTCATTATAAAAATCATTTGCGCCTTTACTGATTGCATCAAGTTCAACAAGTCTAATCAAATAATCCAAAGCACAAAATGGCTTTCCATTTGAATACTCATAATATTTTTCAGCTACTTCAAAAAATCCATCCCATGTTTTAAGATCATCATAACTGACCTCTTTTTCTTTGGCAAATCTTTCAAAAGGACCACCTGCTAAAAATAAAAGCTGAGTGGATTTAGAAACTGGTAAAATTGAAAGTGAATTGTTTATAGTTCCATCAAGAAGAAATGAATCAACAAAACCATCTAATTCATCTTTGTTAAATCTTTCTTTCCAGTCAATAAGATTGTTTATTCCAATATCTTCAGCATTGCTTTTATGGCAAAAAAATAAATCAGGCATTGAAGGAACTCCAGCTTTTCCATCTTTCGCATTTAGCAGCTTTTCTCCTATTTGAGAAGCATTAGACATAAGTGTAACATTGATTATTACGCCTTTTTCCTTACCAATTGTTTTATTGAATTCATCTACATATCTATTCATCGGAGAATCAGCTTGTTCTCCATAAACATGCCACATTGTTAATGTAACAGGTTTTGAAGCATCTAATAGAGTTCCTTTTTTATTACAACTGATGATACTTGAAGCCAAAATCGTATTAAAAATGAGTAAAAGACTAAATTTTTTACTACTTTTTTTCATCTTACTAACTCCTTTCTTAATATCTACATAGCTCTATTTCTAAAAAATTTAATTTATTTTTATGTTTTCCATACCTTTTTGGGGTTTGGGTAGGGGACAAATTTTTGAATATCTATATAATCAAATTATATAAATCAAAGAAATCTTCTTAGTTTCTCACTCATTCTTCTTATTGATATTAAAACATAGATGATTAGTTAAAACAAGAGGAGATAAAAACTAAAAAGATTTAAAAAGAAAGGAGGTCACAAAGTTAACTTAAAAAAAATTCAAATACGAATCGATTGAACAATAAAGGAGAAAAACATGAAACAAAAATCAATCATCTCAAGCCATTCTATTGTTGGTATGTTAATTCTATCTATGACATTATTCGCATCGTGTAATAGTAACAAACATCAATTCTCAAGTGATTGGAAATATGATAATCAAAATCATTGGCACGAATGCACGATAAAAGACCACACTGATACAAGTGAAAAGCTTATTCATTCATTTGATAATGGTGTTGTAACAAAAGAAGCAACTGAAGAAACTGAAGGTGTAAAAACATTCACTTGTGTAGATTGCGGATATAAGAAAACAGAAGTTATTGAAATCATCAAAAAAGCACATCAGTATTCGAGTGATTATAAATTTGATGAAATAGGTCACTGGCACACTTGTACAGTTGAAGGTCACACTGACACCAGTGAAAAAGAAGACCACGAATATGACAATGCTATGGATACAGACTGTAATATTTGTGGTTATGTTAGAACTTTAAAACACACTTTCAGCGCGACTTGGTCTAATGATGAAACAAGTCACTGGCATACTTGTACAGTTGAAGATCACACTGATACTAGTGAAAAAGAAGACCACGAATATGACAATGCTATGGATACAGACTGTAATATTTGTGGTTATGTTAGAACTTTAAAACACACTTTCAGCGCGACTTGGTCTAATGATGAAACAAGTCACTGGCATATTTGTACAGAAGAAGGCCATACTGACATCAGCGAAAAGCTTTCCCATAATTTCAATGATGGTGAAATCACAAAACCATCTACAGAGGAAGTGGAAGGTGTTAAAACATTCACTTGTGTAGATTGTGGTTATCAAAAAACTGAAAATATTGATAAACTTCCACACACTCATAAATATGACATGACAACATGGGTCAATACAGATTCATCTGGTCATTACCATCCAACAACTTGTGGTCATGAAGATAAAACTAAAGATTTTGCTGCTCATGATGGTTCATGGGAAGTTAAAACAGCTGAAACTTATGGAGTCAATAGAGTTGAAAAATTCGAGTGTACAATTTGTGGATATTATGATGAAAAAGAAATAGAAAATTCAATGCTTGCTCCAAAGAGCCAAACAATTACTGTTGAAGATTTATCTGGAATGGTATTTAACGGCAAAAAGCAAGGAATTGAATCCAAAGTACAAGTTACTGGTGATGCAACTAATTTATCAATCGAATATAGAGAAAAAGGAACTGAAACCTATACAACAAAAGTTCCAATTGAAGCTAATACATATGAATATAAAATCACCTTACCTGGAAATGTAGAATGGAAAGAAGCAAGTACAACTGGTGAATTTACAATTGAACCATTAGAAATAAATCTAGATAAAACAACATTTGAAATCACTGATTCTTCAATATTTGAGAACTATATTTTACTTGATGAATTTTCAAATGTGAAAGAAGGTACTACTATTGCAGAAGCTACAGAAAATTGGACTGACATAATAAGTCTTTGTTTACCATTAAGTTATAAGAAAAAAGGAACTCAAACAGTACCTGTCTCTGATTTATTCTTCACTGACGAAAACTTCAAACCAAAATCAGCATCAGCAAGTATAACTATAAAATATTATGATACTGATCCATTCCTTGCGCCAATCACTGATATATTTACAGTATCAGGTAAAACAGTGATTACTACAACAATAACAAGAGGGACTGTTTATGTTAATGATACTTTATATGTTCATGGTTTAAATAAAACTATAACTGTATTAGGTATTGAAAAGTTTAGAAAAGAAGTAACTCAAGCTACAATCGGTGATGAAGTTGGTCTACTTATAACCGGTGCTGAAAAATCCGAATTGTCCAGAAAGATGTTATTAGAAAAGGAAAAAACACTCGAATCAAAACAAAGTGCAATAGCAACAATTACAGCCGATCCGAATAAACACACTCCTTTAACAAGTACTTCGATTCCACAAATTTATCTTGATTCAGTCAATGCTGATTTCTCAGTTAGATTGACCCTCCCATCTACTGTTGACTACATTATGTCAGGAGAGACTGTCGAAAATGTAGTATTAGATTTTGAAGAAAGTATACCAAATTGGGTCGGAAGAAACTTCACCTTAAGATCAGGTGGAACACTTATTGGAAGTGGAACAATAACTTCACTTCACGACCACTCATTTGATACAACTGGAGAATGCACTTGTGGTAGTAAAAATACAACAGAACTAAGTTTTACTGATAGTGTTGCTTCTAGTAGTATGTATTACTATAGTGGCGAACTTAAATGCTTTACAACTAGTCTTTTATCATCAAAAGCAGCAAAAACATATAAATTTGAACTATTAGACTCTTCTAATAATGAAATAATAGATGGAAGCTTTGCAATAAGAGTTTTCTCAACATTAGCCACTGAAAAAGAAATCACCTTAAATGATGGCTGTATAACATTAACAAAAACTGCAAAGCTTACTCTTACTCCAATCAAAATTAAAGTTTTAAGAACACCTGGGCAAAGTGGTTTTGCTAAGTGTACCTTAAAAATTACTATATCAGAATAATAAAGCTAAATAATTGTAGATAAATGAATTTCGAAGGTGTTGAATAGTATTTCAACACCTTTTAAAATTTATTTGATTAAACAACTAAACAAAATAATTAAATACTTAGAAGCACAAATTAAATTATATTTTCTAAATTACTATCAACATATTTATTGTATCAATAAAATCATGTTTTTTATTTTCGAATAATATCTTAAAACAATTCAATATGTTTTATATTATTATTAGTTTAAAACAAAAAATAATAGATAGAAAATAATTTAAAATTGTCATAACTAGAAACAGAAAGTTTTAAATTCACAAAACGTTCATTGGATGTTAGCGCTTTCAACTCTAATTATTTTTCACTTTTTTGTTATTCTTAATTTAAAATCATCCTAACAAAATTTATACCTAACCTATTAACTAATTTTTCTATTTATACTTAATTTCTTTTAAAACTATATATCATTTTTATCATAATTATTGCTTTGTATCTCAATTTTTGTTGATTTTTTATGCATATGTTTATATATTTTAAGGGATATGAAACTAAAAGATTATTTATTAAACCCATTATTTGCAAAAATATTTCGCTATTCTTTAGCTCTTTTGCTCAGTTTATCAATATTTTTAGGGATTTTTTTCACTTCTGATAAAAGCTTAACATCCATTTGCGATGCTTGTTTTGTACCAGGAGTTGTGATGCTTGGAATCGCTTTCTTTTCTATTTTAAATCTCTTTGGAGCTTTTGATCTTGCTGAATATGGAACAATTTCAATCGTCCAATCATTTAAAAAAGATGATATTATTCAATATAAGGATTTAATTGATTATAAAGAAAAAAAATCAATCAAAAGAAGAAAAAATCGTTTTATTTTTCTTCCATATTTAATTTTTGGAATCCTTTGGATAGTAATTTCTATAGTAATTAGAACAATGTTGAGTTATTGAATTTTTTTTGGATTTTTCTTATTATATAGTTATGATTAAGTTTTAATTTATGGAATTAAAACTGAAATCGAATTTAATAAGGAGGTCCATTTATATGAAAGGACAAAAACTTTTTATTTCACTTCTTACTTTAGTCTCTCTTGGATTTGTGTCATCTTGTAAAAATACAAGCAATTCCACAAATTCTAATTCTGGTTCCAGTCAAAATTCAGGAAGCAACAATTCCAATTCCGGCAAGAAATCAGATGTCACTCCAGAAGAAGACAAAGGTCTTTACGCTGAGGAAGATGCTGCTCATGTAGCTCAAGCGTATAAAGGTGCATTCTCTTCAGGAGAAAAAGGTGTCGACCATTCAACCATAAGTGGTGCTGAAAGAGCTAGTATCTTAGGCGATATGGAAGCATGGGGTTTAAAGAATCACATTCTCGGAATTCCACTTTTCGGTGATGGTGGTTGGACGCTTATGAATCCACGTGTCCAAGGTCCAATTGGTAACAATTATGTTGCAAACTACGGATTTGGCTTTGAACGTGAAGGTAAAATTATCTCTGATTTAACCAAAGACCAAGAAGCAAATGAAGCATATCGCTCCTATTTACACGAAGGTTTATCCGAATTTAATGGTGAATTAAACCAATTCGACTCTAATAATTCTGCTTCATCATCATTACTTGGATATATCAGCGGATCATTATTTGGTCAAAGACTTGTCAAAGATGGAACCGGTGGCTATGAAAAATATTTTGAATGGTATAGTTCAATGGCTGATGGTGATCCAGTTCCAGTCGATTTTGATGAAGAAACCAAAACCGCCACAACTTGGAGAGTGAAATTCCGTTCTAATGATAATTTGACATATCATACAAATTCCACAAAAACCGTCAATGGCACTGCTCTCAGTTCTTTTGAAGGCACTAAAATTACTGCAAAAGATTTTGTCAATTCCTATCGTATTATGCTCAATGGCAACTGTCAAAACAGTTACGCTTCTCAATATGCAACTAGATTCGTTGGTGCAAGCGATTATTATAAAGCCTCAGCTAGTACTAAAGTATTCACAACAGAAGATGACGAATTATGGGATAAAGTTGGTATCAAATTGATTGATGATGATACAATTGAATTCCAATTTAAGAGTGAATGTACTAAATCATATGCTATGATGGAACTTTCAATCTATCCAACTAATGAATCATTCTTTAAACTTATTACAGAATGGGATTCTAGCAATTACAATTCAAAGAATTTTGGTAAAAACGCTACTATTGGATCACTTGAATTAACTCCACTTGATACTCTTCTTTGCTCTGGTGCTTATACAATGAGCAAATATGATGTCGGTACTGGTACTGATAACGAAATCGTTTATACAAGAAATGATACATTCATTGATAGAGTACTTGAAAACAATAACAATTACGAAGTTTATGCTATCAAAGGTTATGTATTCAAAATTTCTTCAGCATATGGTGGAGAAAGTGGAACTACTTCTATGTACAATGATTACCTTTCAGGAAAGCTTGATACAGCTAGTATTCCAACTGATAAAAAGGATGACTGGTCTGGTGAAAAAGCTGGCAAGTATATAACTGGTAACACAGCTATCACTTCTCTCCAAGTCAATTCAACTACAGCCGAAAGATGGCAAGAAGTCTTCGGAAAGAATGGTACAAACTGGGAAAATCAAAGTGATTATACCTACGATGAAGAAAAAGCAAAGGCATATACTGTTAAGCCAGTAATGTCAAATTCCGACTTCTTAGATGGTATTTACTTCAGTATTGATCGTCAAACCTTAGCTGATTCATTGATGGCAAACCCATCAAGCAATTGGCTTGCAGAAGCTTATGTTATGGATGTCAATGATTGGGTTTCTTATGATGATACAGCTGCCCACAAGAGAGCTGTTAAAAATTATTCACCAGAAACCTATGGTTATAGTAGAGCTGCTGCTCAAGCAAAATTCAAAAAGGCTATGGAAGATTTAACTGCCTCTGGAGCATATACTAAAGGCACTGAATCCAATCCTACTGTAATCACTATTTCTTTACAAATCGCTGCAGAAAAACAAAGAAGTAACTGGGCTACAAAAGTTAAGACCTATATTGAAGAATGCTTCAATACTAGTGCAATGTTAAAAGAAGGTTATAAACTTGTTGTCGATCTTCCAACCGCACCAGCAACAGTCAGTGATGTTTATGGTATTTTAGCATCTGGTTGTTATGACCTTATTTGGGGAGGAATCAGTGGTGGAACTGCTGATGCCTTAGGTATGGCTGGATGTTGGGTTGATAGTTGGGATTACGGTCTTCAAATGTCAGTTGGTGTTCCAACTAATGTTGATACAGGTGAAGGTGGAATTATCCATGATGGATATTCTTATTCATTCGAAGCTATGTTCTTAGCTGTCGAATATGGTGAACCTGTCCTCATCGAAAATGGTGCATTTATTGGCTTACCTGAAAAAGATGAAGAAGAAGAACAATAATCTACTTTAAATAATGTGAATTAAAGGAAAGGGTTAAATGCCCTTTCCTTTAGTTGTCTATATTAATTTGGAGGAAATATGACAAAATATGTAATAAAAAGAATTTTTCTTGCCTTTATATCATTGTTTTTGATACTTTCTTTAACTTTTATCCTCATGCAAACTTTACCGATTGAAATTCCTCAAGGTACAACACCTGAAGTCAAATTGCAATTTTTGCAAAGTCAAGCAAACTATGGATACTTAGTCCAATCAACAACTCCGATTGAAAATGCTGGAAAATTAGTTTCAACGGTGAAACTTTTGACTTCGGATACAACTTACTATTTCTATAGAAGACCTATTATGGACCAATATTTTTCTTGGTTGACTAATATCTTCACAAAATGGGACTGGGGAAAATCAACTGCAGTTGATATCAATAAAGATTGCATGGGCATTATCCTTAAGGGATTACCGATAACTATTAAAGTAAATATCATTTCAGTAATCTTATCTGTACCACTTGGTATCATTCTTGGCATTATTGCAGCTTTGAAGAAAAACAAAACAACTGATAATGTTATCTCAACAGTCGTTATGATTCTTATCTCAGTGCCTTCCTTCGTTCTCATCACTTTCTTAATTATGATTTTTGGATATAACCTCAAATGGTTACCGACAGAATGGCCAAAGAGTTATCACTCATTAAGCCAAAAAGTTCTAGGCTATATAATTCCAGTAATAGCATTGTCTTTAGGTTCAATTTGCGGATATTGTAGATTTACAAGAGCTGAACTTTGCGACGTTTTATCTTCCGACTATCTCCTTTTAGCAAGAACAAAAGGACTTACAAAAAAGCAATCCGTAATTCGACATGCTTTAAGAAATGCAATGGTTCCGATTCTTCCAAGCATTTTAGCTGAAATCATCGGCGTCTTAAGCGGTTCTATGATTTTAGAATCTTTATATAATATCCCTGGTATTGGTACAGTGTTCTTCGATGCTCTTTCTAGTAAAGATTATAATCTATTGATGGTCGACATGGCTGTCTTCACTATGATTGGTCTTCTTGCTAGTATCGTTTTAGATCTCTCTTATGGATTCCTCGATCCAAGAATTAGAATGGGAGAAAAGAAATAATATGAATAAAAATTATAGTTATATAGATTCAGCAAATGTGAAACACGACATTGTTTTAAATGAAAATTCATTTCAGTTAAAACAAAAAGATGCTGTAATAAAAGATACATCTTTATTAACAAAACCTACTACATTTTTAAAAGATGCTTTTAAAAGATTTTGTAAAAGTAAAGCAGCTATTGTTTCTAGTATTATTCTTGGAATCATCATTTTATTATCATTGATTGTACCAGCAGCTCTTCCTTTTGATACAACTGGTGGTTCAACCACTGGCATGCAATATCTTCCACCAAAATTATTCTCAGCAGGAACTGGTTTTTGGGATGGAACAAAGACTTACAAGGATTTAGTATATGATCCATCAACAAAGCTACCTGATGGCAGTTTCGATTCCACTGCTATTTTAGAAGGAAGCTTAAAAACATATCCTGGAACTATTGAAAACACACCAAATAAACTAGCATCAGGTGGCTATATTCGTATTGCATCAACCGGAGGTTCTGAATTCGTTTGGTCAGCATCAACTGCATCAATCGATTCTAGTAAAAATCTCACCTTGACTTATGATGTTGAAAGCGGAGTCTTAGACAATTACAAAGCTGTTCCTTTTTATATTTCTCTAGCAAATTCTGATTTAGAAATCAAATTAGTTGACAATTCTTCTGATTTTGGCACAAAAGAAGTTGATGTGACCGATAAAGTCAAATCATATTCGAATGATGCTCTTTCAAATCTAACTTTAAAAATAGGTTTTGTATCTGATAAAACTGATGAAATGTTAGCTGTATTCCTCAAAAATATTTCTCTTAAAAACGGAGATACTGAGTTGACCTCTTTTACAATGAAAGATGCAAACTCTGCACTTTTAAACAATATTTATAAGAAAAACAGCAGCAATCTTTCTGGCTTATCTAAGGCAGATATCACCTATTGTTCTTTTGTATATGATTCATATAAAGTTGCTTATGGAAATGTAAATTACATCTACTCACAAGATGATATTCAAGAACTCATTGATAAAGGCTATATGAAATATGATTTCAATGTTGGTAAAGATTCATTTGAAATCCTCGATGATTTATGTCCAATTATTGAAGTTAAGTCTCAAACTTCAAGAACTATTGCTGGAATTACAGTTGTTGAAATAAATGTTGTTGTCGCCAAATACAAACAAAAAGGTTTCTCTTCAATGCCATTGCATATCTTTGGTACTGATGCTAATGGTGTTGATATGTTCAAATATGTTTTTGAAGGTCTTAGAAATTCTCTTGGTGTTGCTGTTCTCATCTCTGCCATTTGCTTTATGTTCGGTCTTATATTTGGTGCAATCGAAGGTTATTTTGGTGGAACTATTGACCTTTTATTAGAACGTTTTGTTGAAATCTTATCAAATATTCCTTCCATCATTTTAATTACAATTTGTGTCTTGCATTTAGGACAAAATTTTGGTGTATTCATACTTGCTATGTGTATCACTGGTTGGATTGGCACTTCTAGTATTACTAGAACTCAATTCTATAGATTTAAACGACGTGAATACGTTCTTGCTTCAAGATCGCTTGGTGCAAGCGACTTCAGATTGATTTTCCATCACATTTTACCGAATTCAATGGGAACAATCATCACCTCATCTGTTTTGATGATTCCAAGCGTAATTTACTCTGAAGCGACAATTTCCTATCTAGGCATTGGTCTTACTGGTCAATCATCTTTAGGTAATATTTTATCTTCAAATCAAATCAATATCTCATCTAACCAATATTTACTAGTCTTTCCATCTGCCTTGCTTGCTATTATGTTGATTTGTTTTAACTTATTCGGTAATGGTTTACGTGATGCTTTCAACCCATCTTTGAAAGGAAGTAATTAGTATGAGTCTCGATTTTGAAAAATATAATAGAGTTGATTTTGAAAACTCCGAGAAGATTCTTCAGGTCAAAGATCTCCATGTGTCTTTCAAATCTGATGCTGGTATTGTCAAAGCTATTCGTGGTGTTTCCTTTGATTTACACAAAGGTGAAACCCTTTGTATTGTCGGCGAATCCGGATGTGGAAAATCAACAGTTTGTAAAACTTTGATGGGTATATTAGCTAACGAAGCTATTGTTGAAAATGGTCAATGTATCTTTGAAGGCGAAGATTTAACTTCTATTTCCGAAGATGAATTCCACCGTATTCGCGGAAACAAAATTGGTATGATTTTTCAAGATCCTCTTTCTTCTTTAAATCCTATCATGAAAGTAGGAAAACAAATCATAGAAACAACTATGATTAACAAAAACATCTTGAAAAGAAAATACAATGAATTAATTTCAAAAGAATTGATAGCTTATAAAAATGCAGAGACTGATTATAAGCAAGGTAAAACTAAGCTCCTTGCAGAAATTGATTTTACTGAAACAGAATCTAAAAAGAATCTTTCTAACGAAGTTTACCTTATGAAAAAGAATGGGGCTTCAAACGAAGAAATAAAAAAATACACCAAAGAAGAACAAGAAAAAAATAAAAAGAAACTTGCTGAACTTAAAAAGAATAATAAAGAAAAAATCAAAGTTTTGAAATCTCGCTTTGAAGAAGTTAAGCCTTCTTTACTCAAAGCTTTAAACGAAAAGAAAAAAGAAGCTAAAAAAATAGTTGATGACTATCATAATCAAGTAAAAAAAGAATATCTTGACAAAGTCAGTGAATTAAAAACAAAATTACCTACTTCAACAGATGAAGAAAAAAAGAATATCTTAAAACAAATTGAAGAAGCAAAAAAAGAATACCAACACAAAACTTGTATCTCAAAAGCAGAAGCAAAAAGAATGGCTTTAGAAGTTATGAAAGAAGTTGGTATCAACAATCCAGAACAAAGATTCAACCAATATCCATTTGAGTTCTCAGGTGGTATGAGACAACGTATAGTCATCGCTATCGCTCTCACTGCTAATCCAGAGGTTCTTATTTGTGATGAACCAACAACTGCTCTTGATGTCACCATTCAAGCTCAAATTCTTGAACTCATCAACAAAATCAAAAAAGAAAGAAATATGTCTATTATCTTCATCACTCATGATTTAGGTGTTGTTGCTAATATGGCAGACAGAATTGCTGTTATGTACGCTGGTAAAATTGTTGAAATTGGAACAGCAATGGAAGTTTTCTTTGATCCTAAGCATCCATATACTTGGGCACTTTTATCATCAATTCCTGATATCAATTCCAAAAAGAAACTCGAAGCAATTCCAGGAACACCACCAAATCTTGTAACCCCACCGAAAGGTGATGCATTTGCAGATAGAAATAGATATGCTCTTTCCATTGATTATGAACATGAACCACCATTCTTCAAAGTCACTGAAACCCACTATGCTGCCACTTGGTTATTGCATGAAGATGCTCCAGCTGTGGAAAAACCAAAAATTGTCACTGAAAGAATAGAACAATCTATTAAGGAGGAAGAAGAATATGAACAAAGAAGATAAAGAAATAATTTCTCCTGAAGAGACTGCTTATCAAAATTTGGAATCAAATCCATTAGATTCTGCAACAGGAGATACTAAAATTCTTAAAAATAATGATTCATTAGAATCTGATTTAATCGACGATGACATTCAAAGTGATAGACAATATCTTGATTATGAACATGATAAAGTGATTCTTTCTGTCAATCATCTCAAAGTATTCTTTCCAATGGGAAAATATCCTAATAAATTCTATCTTAAAGCAGTTCACAATGTATCTTTCCAAATTAAAGAAGGTGAATGCTTTGGTTTAGTCGGCGAATCAGGATGTGGTAAATCAACAACAGGTAGAAGTATTATCGGCTTAAATAAGATAACCTCTGGTTCTATTTATTACAAAGATAAGAGAATTGCTGCTGGTAAAAGATGGAATGAAAAAGAAATTAAATGGACAAAAATTAAAGGAAAAAAGAAAATTTCTGAAATCCAAAATGATAACACTCTAAAACAAGAGGAAAAACAAGAACAGATTAGGCAAATTGAAGATAATATCGCTACTGTTGTTAAAACTCAAAAAGAGAACATAAAGAAAATCAATTACGACAATCGCCATATCGATAAAAAATTGATGAGGGAAATCCAAATGATCTTCCAAGATCCTATTGATTCTCTTGATCCAAGAATGACAGTCGAAGATATCATTCAAGAAGGTTTAAAGATCTCAGGAAGTTTTGATAGGGTCGAAAACCATAAAAAAGTAGTAGCGGCATTGAATGAAGTTGGATTGATTGAAGATTTTTGTTCAAGATACCCACATGAGTTCTCTGGTGGTCAAAGACAACGTATTGGTATTGCAAGAGCACTTATTATGAATCCAAAACTTCTTATTTGTGATGAACCAATCTCTGCTCTAGATGTTTCTATCCGTGCACAAATTATCAATTTATTAAACGATTTAAAAGAAAAGAGAAATCTTTCTATGCTCTTCATTGCTCACGACCTCTCTGTAGTTAAATATTTTTGTGATAGCATCGCAGTTATGTATTTCGGTGATATGGTTGAAAAAGCATCATCAGATGAACTTTTTGCTCATCCACTTCATCCATATACAAAATCTCTTTTATCGGCAATTCCTAAACCAAATCCATTTTCAGAAAGAAGAAGAGAAAGAATCAAATATAATCCAAGTACTGAACATGATTATTCTAAAGAAAAACCATACTTTCAAGAAATTCTTCCAGGCCACTGGATATTAGCAAATTCCGAAGAAATGGAAAAATATCGTCAAGAAATAAAAGAACTTGATAACATAAAAAAAGCTAATTAATTCAACAATTTTCTGAAGATTATAAAATTGTATAAATTAATATTTTGAATTCTTCTTAATCTAGAAAAACATCGTAAGTTGTGAAAATAGATAATATTTTCACAAAACGATGTTTTTTATTTGATTAATTTTTTTTGAATATGCTATTAAAGTAAAAAAGATTACAAATTAAAAATATAATTTTTTAAATTCCAATAGTAAGTGCAATATTAATAAAGTAAGGAAATATAATTGATTCAAAAATGATACATATCAACTCAATTTTTTTATTATTTTTTCGCTGGCACTTGCATTTTTTTTTTTTGTAA
>CAVEQA010000035.1:0-13588 GCA_963617725.1 Paludibacteraceae bacterium | reverse complement strand
GGATTTCATATTCTTCACCTAGAGGAATTCTCTCTTTTATGATAGCTTCATAATTGCGCTTTACTTTTCTTTCCACAAAAGAAGCTTGAAGTTTTTTAAAAGTATCCATATTTTTTGCAAAGATTATAATTCCGCTAGTTTCATAATCTAATCTATGGACTACATAGAGATTTTCATCTTTTTTGAGGAGATCTTTCTTCAAATAATAATAGAGATTTTTATTATATGTTTTTTTATCATCGGTTTTGACAGTCAAGACATCTCTATTTTTATAAACGACGATAATATCTTCATCTTGGTATGAGAGGATGAATGGTTGATTCTTTTTCATGAATTTATAGATTTGATTTTTCCGTTCAATCTGATGCCTGCTTGACTATCTAAAACACTAGTACCTTCAATTGTTGTATCCATTGCTATTTGTTGATTTAGCTTAGAAAGTATTTTGTTGTAATCTGATAAATAACCTTCAAAATCGATGGTGAAAGTTCCTTCTCCATCAAAGGTTAAAAATTCAGTCTTTGGCAAGTTTTTTTCAACCATTTCATAGATGAAGTTTTTGAGGTTATCGTCGCACAATTTGTTTCCGAAATAAATATTTTCGTTTTTCAATTTCAAACCGAAATTCAATTGTTCTGATTTGATATTCTCTAATATCAAAGTAGTATCATAACCCGCTACTGAAATTCCAAGTACCATATCCATGTGTTCTTGTTCTTCTTTAGTATAGGTGTTTAAGTAAACATTATCTAAAGTTATATAATTGGCGATGAACTTGTTTGTATCAGTGTCTTTATAGGTATAAAGATATGAATGACCTAAAATGTTTTGGCTTTGGACATATTCATTCAAAGTTTTTTCACTGATGAAAATACCATCGCTTGTTAATAGATTATTGTTTTTGATATCAGTTGATAATAGTGAAAAATAATCTCTGATATTCGGATCTTGAATGTTATATCCTTGATAAGTTGTCTTGCTTATTTCATCTTTGAAACCAATAGATGATAAGTCAGTTGCTTTGACATATTCTTTTTCAGTATCGGTGATTTTTTCGTATCCTTTATTTAAGAAATCAAAGATATATAATGGATGAGAATTCTCATTGTCGATGATATTATTATTCAATAATGAGACGACATAATCTTTATGAGTTTCTAAATTCAAAACAGAAGAGTCTAATAAGTTAGAATTATCAACAAATGATGAATTAGTTTTGAATTGTTCGAGAGAGATGATAGCTTTTAATGACTCTTTAGAATCAAATGATAGGACATCATTAGCCATAAATGAAGAAGTGATAGAAGAGACTAAGGAATCAGAATTTGCTGATTTATTGATCAAATTCTTCAAATCTTCGATAGCATCGCTTTTAGCATAATAGAAACGATTGTTTTTAAAATCAGCTTTAATTCTGACACCACCTTTTTCAAATTGAGAATTCAAATCATCTTGATTGAGCGCTTTATCTAAAACAGAAAAAGCTAAATTGTGTAAAAAAGTAACTTTTCCGATTTTACTTTCAGTGATATTCAAATAATAATTCGTTTCATCAGAAGAAAAAGAACAAGTGAGATCAACAACAGTATTTACAATCCATGCGCTTGAAAAAACTTTTATGTGATAATTTTTATTTTCGATAGATATTTCAATGCCTTTTAAATATTTTTTGACATTCTCATCAGCTGTTGAATAGGCGTTATAAATGATTTGATTGAAAGTATCTTGATCAAGAGAAAAGGTGACATTACCACTATTTTTAGTATCATCAAAAGAATGCATCAATCTTTTAGTTAAAAGGTCATTTGTGGCTATATTATTAGATTCATATGTAGGTTTACTATTGTCGTTGATCATATAATAAGCACCACCAATAACACCACCGATGAGGACAACAGGAATTAGGATTCCTAGGAGTAATTTTTTCATTGTATCTTCTCCTTTCTATATGGAAAGAATAACAAAAATTAAGGATTAAAACAAGAGAAAAGAAACTAAAAAATTTCTAAAATAAAACACCCATTTGGGTGTCTTATTTTAAAAAGAGTCTTGTTTGTTATTGTCTTTTGTTTGATCAGCGATAGCATTTAATGCTGCACTTGCATCTTTGCTAGCATCTTCTCTATCGGCAATTCTGTCAAGTTTTGCTTGAGCTTTTTTCTTAGCTAGTTCATCTTTATAAGCTTTTCTATCTAAGGCAGTGAAATATTTCTTCTCTCTTATCATATGAGCTGAATAATTATTTCTACGATTGCTGACAAGTTTGATACCGCGTTTTAAGGTCAATAAGAAGATAGTGACTTCCAAACGACCAATGAACATTCCGATATCCCCAATCCACAATACACCCCAATAGCCGTGGCTATTAGCATATGGGATAAGACCGCAGGAATCACCGATACCAGATAGATATGAGATAGTTTCAAATAGTGAATTTTCAACTGAGAAAGGATTGAATGAACGACCAAGAATATCAGTTTCAGGGATATTTGCACGATAACAAGTTTGAACAAAGGTCAATAAGAAAGTAACAAATAAATATAAACCGATGTAATTGGAAGCATCTTTGACATCTTCATCGCTAACTTCTACTTTTTCGCCTAAACGGTAGATATGATGAACTTTGACAGATTCTTGACGATTGATTTGTTTATCAAGCGACCATTTGATATTCAAGATGAATAGACCAAATCTATTTTGTTTGATACCACCTGAAGTTGACCCGTTCATACCACCGACTGCCATGAGAATGATGAAAGCAAAGAAAGAAGCAGATGCGATATCTCCATATGCATGTTTGAAGACATTTGGGTCAAGAGAACAAAATCCGGTTGTTGACATCGCTGATTCAGCTTCAAATAATGCTCTCCAAAGAGTTCTCATTGGACTGTATAAAGAAATTCCGCTGAAGTCTTTGATATTGGTTACACCGTTATAGATGATAGATGAATATTCATTGATGGTTTGGAACATACCAACAGCCATAAATGGATAGATGATAAAGATTGTGAAGATGAAGACAAAGAATTCAAAATGAGAGAATCCTTGTTTGAATTTCAAGTTCCAAAAGAAGTAATGAATGACGAAATTAGTACTTCCTAATAACATCTCGACAAAGAGAATTATTTCAACAGCAAGGGAAGAACCTGTGAAGATCTGGCTTTCAAAGAAATAGACAGATTCGCTGTGACTTGCAAGACCACCGGTTGAAACAGCTGCCATTGAGAAACAAATAGAATCCATCGGTGAACATCCTGCTAAAAATAAGGCGATAGCAGAGACAAGAGTGATAGCAGAATAGATGATAAAAATCATTCTTGCTGATTTTTTAATGTTTGGTAATAACTGATCATTATGGCCTTCAAGATTATACATCGTAAGTCCAGAATGTGAAGAGACAGTTGTAGTTAAGATAAGAACCAATCCGACACCACCAACAAAGTTTGCAAGTGATCTGTGGAAAACTAAAATTCGAGGTAAGAGATTAGTATTCATAACTGATAAGCCAGTGGTTGTAAGGCCTGAAGTTATTTCGAATATCGCTTGATGGAAATTGTATTTTTCATATCCGATCTCTTTATTGCTTGGTGATATTAAAAATGGCATTGCGAAAATCAAAATAGCAAGTATCCAAACTGAGAATATCAAAGCGATGTCTTCCATGCCTTGCAATTTTCCAGGTTTCCTTTTGAATAAGAAGATAAAATAAAGAAGTAAGCCTATGAAAATAGCACCGGCACCCGGAGCAAGTATTGTCCACCAGTAACTAGCTTGGACTTGATACGAAGTTTCAATATATGTCAATGTGGAACCGCTGAGTGCTTCTATAGCATCTTCGGTGCTGTAATAGTGTTGTCCAAGTGTTGGATCAAGAAGCACTAATAAAGAAATCAAAGATAAGGCGCCAATCAATATCAAAAATGTTCCTAAGTATCCTAAAACTAATTTGATACCAGTGACTGAATCATCGACTTTCTTTTTAGTCAATCTTCTGATGTTGAGTTCATATTCTGTGAGTTCAGCAATAGTTTTAACTGAGATATTGCTCTCTTGATTCATGTCATAACCAGAGATAAAACCGATTTTTTTCCTTGAGCTGTTTCTTCTAGTTTTAGTCTTTAGTGTATTTATAGTTTTAGAAGTTTGCTCATCAGTGAGTGTTGAATTAGTTTCAGTTTTTGCTTCTTCAACTTTGGCTGTTGTTTTCTTTTTTCTTGTTTGACTAGTTCCTTTTGACTTTAAATTATAACTTTCATTTGTCATTATTGATATCTTCTCTTTCTTTCTTTACGAATTTGATCAATTTCTTTTGATCTTCTAAAGAAGAAGCGATGACAAGATTATCGCCAGCTTTGATGATAGTATCACCACGAGGAATGATGACTTTAGGATCTCTGAAGATGCAGGTGATATTTCCGCATCTTGGAAGTTGCAAATCCATAAGGGATTTGTTGCAACATTCAAAAGAAGGAAGAACGGTGATTTCAGTGATGACGATTTTATCGTTTTGCAAAGAGAAGGTTTTGGTGATATTTTCAATATCAGTTTCACCTTCGATTCTTTGAGTCAAAAGATAGGAAGAAGAAATTGCTGTATCGATTCCTAATTCTTCAAATATTTCAACGTTATTAGGGTCTGTGACTGTGCAAATCGCTTTTTTGATATTGAATTTGTCTTTAGCAATGTGACAGCAAACGAAGTTATCGGCATCTTTTTCCATGAGGGCAATGACTAAATCAAAATCATAAATATCGGCGATTTCAAAGGAATATATCTTTGTCGGGTCAGTATCTAAGACTTCAATACCATATCTATTTGATAAGTTTTTTGCGATATCTTCATCATCGTTCATGACGACTATCTTATTTCTTTTGTTATGTGAGAAAGAACGGATGACGAAATCTGCTTCTTGGTTTCCACCACAAATTAAAACTTTCATATCACAATCTCCTTAATTCTTGTTTGATTTCTTATCTTCGTCTTGTTTCTTTCTGATGTTTGTGTACATACCAAAACTGAGACGAGAAGGAGTGATAACTGTTATTTTCTTATCTTGGAATAAACAGGCTTTAATATCGTCGTGAAGTCTGACGATGATATTGCTAGCTTGGGTGTATTTACAAGCCCAAAATGCTAAATAAATATTGATATTATCATCGGATGTGCAAATATCGATTTCTGTAGCATCATATATCTTAGCTTTTTCAAGAACCTGAGTATTCATGGCATCACCGATAACTTTAAAACCAGAATAATTGGCTTCAAGTTTTCTGAACGATTTTTCGTTTGTATCAATGATTGAGGTGTAAATTCCTTGTTCGGAATTGAGAGAGGCGATTGCGGCACCGAAACGGCTAGCACCGATGATCACGGTCATCTTTCTATCTTTGTTCATAGTTTCCTCCGAATTTTAAACTTATATACTATAATGTTTTTTTTTATAAAAGTTAAGACTTGAAATTTTGAAATATATATAAGAACATCAAAAAACCGGTTTTATTTAAAACCGGTCTATGTATCAGTTGAGATTATCTTTAAAAGATTCACTGACTCTTTCAAAGATTGACTTTTCTTTTTCTTCTTTAGGAAGGGCTCTATTTTGATCGTTGATGAGTTTTGAAAGTCTCTTTTGTTCGTCTGTTGCTTTTGGCAAGTTCTCTTCAACAGGTGGGTTGATGATATAGGTGTTGTAGGTGTATTGAATGTCGTTTTCATTCATCATCTGATAGATTTCTCTTTGAAGGTCTCTCTTCACTTGGAATCTATCCTCAGCTTTACAAAAACATGAGAATTTCAAGGTGATACCACAATCTGCAAAACCATCAATTCCGATATAATTAGGCCCATCGATGATTTTTGGAAGGGTCTTTTTGATTTTTGGAAGAGCGTTAGCAATCAAGCCTTCAACTCTTTCAAGGTCTTCGTTATATGAAACATCGAAGGTAACAGCAACACAATAAGGGGCTCTTGAGAGATTGACACAAGTATTTATTGAAGAATTAGTAATTGATTTTTCATTACCGATACCATCATTGATTTTTACACTTCTCAAACCGATTTCAGTTATCTTTCCCTGGAATCCATCGATGATACAGACATCTCCGACATTGAAATAATCATCGAAAACGATGAATAATCCTGATACGATATCTTGAATGAGAGATTGACAGCCAAGACCGATGATGAGAGTTAAGACACCAAGACCAGCGATGATACTTGCAACATCAACACCCCAAATTGATAAGATGATGACAATGCCGATGATGACTAAGATATATTTGAGTAAGGAACGGATCAATGAACCGATTGTCTGGCTCTTCTTTGTTTTACCAGTGAAGGCAAGGATTGCTGATTTGATGATATAGTTGATAAGAATTCCTGCAAAGATGATGATGATTGTGACAATCAGTTGGAATCCATATGATTTGAATAACCAACTATATGCGTTATTAGCTTCAAATATCGTGTAACTATTGCCGTTTGCATCAAGTCCTTTTTTGAAGAAATATTCTTTGTTAGGATTAAGACCTAAATTGACTGAGAAGGCGTAAAGATTGAATGCTACTATTGAAAGAGTAAGAAGAGATAAGGCGACGACAAGTTTGATCTTTGACTTTCTTGTTTTCTTTTTCCACTCCAATTTTGCTTCTTCTTGTTTTTTCTTTAAATTTTCTTTTTGTTCTTGAAGTTGTTTTTCAAATTCATTTTCTTTTTCTAACATATTATTCTCCTATTTAATTTTTAATGAATCTATGGTATTTTTGTTGTAAATAATTCCGACATCACCTTCATCAGGTGTGAAAAAGGCGAAATTCAAAAGATTTGCTTTCACATCGTTTCCATTGGTATAAAATATTTTTATTTGATATCTGTAATGCGAATTTAAATTCTCAATTTTTGGAAACTCATTTTGTCCGCTGATATATCTTTTCGCATCTGTGATATTCAATTTTTTGATTGAATTAGTATCTTGCGTCACTTCAAAATACAGTTGATATTTAGAAGATGAAGTCACTTCAAAATTGTAATCGATTGAATGATCATAAACTGTAAAACAATAATCCGATGATATCACTGGTTTTGAGGCCAAAAAAGAATTTGAGAATAAACCACCAGCGGTCAGTGTAGCTGCTGATACTAATGTGACAGCGGCTGCTACAAATTTGTGATTTGCAGAATAGTTATTTCCATTGACATTATCTGGTGATAATTCATCACTTATTTCTGTGTTATTAGCGCTGATATCATTGACAGGAGTATTATTTGTTTCGATGTTATTATTTCCGTATTCGTTCATATTTGTTTTTGATATAAGGAGAAGTAATATGTGCACATCTCTTCAGGTGTTTCTTCTCTTTCTTTATTTGTGTAATACTTCAATAACTCAATAAGTCCCGATGTGTATTGACTTGTTGCAATTTCAACAGGAATGTTATCTGTTGAAAAGACTTTTTGAAGGACGAGAAGATTGATCAAATCTTTGAGCTTTAATTCTAAAGACATGATGAATCTATGACTTGCACTGGATGAGAAAATAGCTCCTATCAGTTCTCTTTCTTCTTTGAAATGGTAGAAAATATGTTCAATCAGATGTTTGTAATCAAAGATTGAAGATGTTGAGAAGTCATGGCCTTCTTCTTTGGTGAGACCGTGAGAAAAAACATGCGAAAAAATATGATCTATAAGTTTATCTAAGACATCATCTTTGCTTTTAAAATAAGCGTAAAAAGTAGATCTTGAGACTTCACTTTTTTTGATGATATCAGAGACATTGATATTATCATAGCCTTTTTCTTTGATCAAAATAGCTAAGGCTTCATGGATTTTTTCAATCGTTTTCTTTTCTTTTATTTCGTTATTTTTCATATGTTTAGTTTACACGAATTCACTGAAAAAATAAAGTAAAAATCAAAAAACACAGCCACTTGGTGACTGTGTTAGAAGAATTATTCTTTGATAGAATTTCCAGTATAGAGTTGGTAGTATTTTCCTTTTTGAGCAAGGAGTGAATCGTGAGAACCACGTTCGATGATGTTGCCGTGATCTAAGACCATGATGACATCACTATTCTTGATGGTTGAAAGTCTATGAGCGATGACAAAGACAGTTCTACCTTTCATGATAGCATCCATACCTTTGGTGACCATAGCTTCAGTTCTTGAGTCGATTGATGAAGTAGCTTCATCAAGGATGAGAACTGGTGGGTTTGCAATGGCAGCTCTTGCGATAGCAAGGAGTTGTCTTTGACCTTGAGATAAGCTGGCACCACCATTTTTAAGGACAGTGTTATATCCATCTGGAAGTTGTTTGATGAATGGTTCAGCATTTGCTAATTTAGCAGCGGCATAAACTTCTTCATCAGTGGCATCTAATTTTCCGTATCTGATATTTTCCATAACAGTACCGGTGAAGAGTTTTGTATCTTGGAAAACCATACCTAATGATCTTCTGAGATCGTCTTTTTTAATCTTGTTGATGTTGATATCATCATATCTTATCTTACCATCTGCGATATCATAGAAACGATTTAAAAGATTTGTGATTGTAGTTTTACCAGCACCGGTTGGACCAACAAAAGCGATTTTTTGACCAGGTTCAGCATAGACTGTGATATCGTGAAGAACGATTTTGTTAGGTACATATCCAAAGTCGACATGATTGACATTGATCTTACCTTTTAACCAGGTATAGGTAATTGTTCCATCACCATGTGGATGTTTCCATGCCCATTTTCCAGTTCTTTCTTTGACTTCGACTGGATTTCCGTTTTCATCTTCTTTGGCATTGACAAGTTCGACATATCCTTCATCGACTTCACCTGGTTCATCGGTCATCATGAAGATTCTATCAGCACCAGCAAGGGCCATTGTGACAGTGTTCAACTGTTGAGCCATCTGTCCGATAGGATTGACGAATGATTTTGCGAATAATAAGAAGGAAACGATGATACCGATGTTGAGCAAGGTACCATTGCTAGAAGTAGCTCCGAAATTATGTCCGCCAGTTAGCATATCTTTTAAGGAATAACTAGTGACTGAGTTGACGACGAATAATCCACCGATTAAAGCTAAGACTGCATATTGAAGGTTACCTAATTGATTGACAGCTGGCATGAGGGTGTTTGCATAACGATTGGCTCTGACAGCTTGATTGTATAATTCATCGTTATGTTTTCTAAAGCCTTCGATATTTCTCTTTTCATAGTTGAAGACTTTGACAACTTTTTGACCGGTGATCATCTCTTCGATATAACCGTTGGTATTTGCAAGTTCAATCTGCTGTTTGACGAAGTATTTACCGCTGTGACCAGCGAAGAACTTTGTCAAGAAGAACATGATGACACCAAAGAATAAGACGACAAGAGTGAGATAGAAGTCAGTGACGATCATCATGACAAAGCAAGCGATCATAGTTACTAAGCTTGAAACCATCATTGGGAGACTTCTTGCTAACATTTCTCTTAATGTATCAACATCATTGGTGTAGATAGACATAATATTGCCGTGTGTGTGTTGATCGAAGAAACTGACAGGTAAGTCTTGCATGTGTTCAAATAGATGATCTCTGATCTTCTTTTGAATACCTTGAGAGATGAAAGCCATCATGAAGTTATAGAAGTATGAAGCTATAACACCGATGGCAAAAAGACATCCCATAACAACTAAGGTAGTACTAAATGACATACCAAGATACGTGGCGTCATTTACCAAGAAATCATAAGCAGGTTTTATATCTTGTGATAAAGAAGCGTTTATGAAATTGTCAATCAAGATAGTACCGACAAAATAAGAAGCAGCAACTGATGCGAAAGAGGAAAGAAGAATACAAATGCAAACGATGAAGAATTGGCCAGGATAGAATTTGAAGACTAATTGGAGAAGTCTTTTCATCGCAGACATATTTTTTGTTTTTTTATTCGTTGACATCGAAATCACCTCCACCTAATTGAGACTCATATAATTCTTTATAAACAGCGGAATTGGCCATCAATTCATCATTATTTCCGATGTTGACAATTGTTCCATTGGTATCCATGACAAGAATGATGTCGCAGTCTTTGATTGACAAAACACGTTGGGCGATGATGAATTTAGTGACATCAGGACGAGTTGAACCTAAAGCTTGTCTTATCATAGCATCAGTGTGAGTATCACATGCGCTTGTAGAATCATCGAGAATTAATATTTTTGGATTTTTGAGCAAAGCTCTTGCGATACAAAGTCTTTGCTTTTGACCGCCAGAGACATTGGTTCCACCTTCGACAAGCATGGTATCAAGTCCTTCTGGGAATGAATGTAAGAATTCGCTAGCTTGAGCTAAATCACAGGCTTTCCAGATTTCTTCATCTGTTGCATTTTCATTACCCCATTTAAGATTGTCTCTAATAGTACCTGTGAATAATACGTTCTTTTGTAAAACAACAGAAACAGAATCTCTCAATGTTTTCAAATCATAATCTTTGACGTTGACACCACCGACTTTGACCTCACCTGAAGTGACATCATAAAGTCTAGCAATCAAAGAGATAAGAGAGGTTTTACTGCTACCAGTAGGACCGATGATACCGACTGTTTGACCCTGCTTGAAATGTAAATTGATATCTTTTAATACCAAAGTTTTGTCATTGTATCCGAAATTGACATTTTCAAAATCGACATCGCCGTTTTTGACTTCCATCACTGGATTTTCTTTATTTTTGATATCTGGAACTTCATCGATGATTTCAATGATACGTTCAGCAGAATTTCTTGCGATAGTTATCATGACATAGACCATTGATATCATCATAAGTGACATTAAGATCATCATGACATAGGTGAATAAGGAAGAGAGCTTCTCAACGTTCAATTCAGTTCTATTGCTACCTGTAATTAAGAAAGCTCCTAAAACTGAAAGAAGTATCATAGCTGAGAAAATTGCAAAATTCATCAATGGTGAATTGAAAGCTAAGAGTTTTTCAGCGTGAATATAGTTTTTGTAAATATCATTGGAGATAGAATTGAAGTGATTTACATGATATTCTTTTCTTCCAAATGATTTGACAACTCTGATACCATCGACATCTTCTTCAACTGATGCGTTCAAATCATCATATGTATCGAAGATTTTGACAAAGATTGGATGAGCTTTTGAAGAGATGAATAAGAGTAAGAATAAAAGAACTGGAATGATGATCAAGAAAATCCATGATAATTTTGGAGCGAAGACAAAGCACATGATGAGTGAGAATATCATCATAAATGGTGCTCTTAAGACAGTTCTTAAAATCATCATGAAGGAAAATTGAACATTAGTAACATCGGTAGTTGTTCTTGTTACGATAGATGCAGGGGAGAATTTATCGATGTTTTTAAAGGAATAATCCTGAATTTTAACAAACATTGCATCTCTGAGATTTTTACCAAAACCGCAAGAGGCACTGCTAGACCAATAACCTGCTAAAATTCCAAATACTGCTGCGACAACTGCCATAGTGATGATGATGCATGACCACATGATGATGCCGTTTAAGTCTGGAACACCGTTATTGTTAACCCCTTGTATTGCTTCAAGTAAGTAAGATAGAAGTGCAGCAATGCCAATTTCTAAAGCTGTCTCTAACAAAACAAAAACCCATGTAAATGTGATATCTTTATAATATCCTTTTGTATGTTTCATCAATTCATTGAGGGTGTATTTTTTTTCTTTAAGAGATTTTTTCTTTTCCATTTTTAATTACCTCCTTGTTTGCGTTTACTGCGTTCGTTCTCAATTTGAATAAAAGCTTACTCAATGTCTTCTTTTCTTCAGATGAGAAGTCTTTTTCTAAGATTGTTGTAATTTCTACAAATGCTTCATCTAGTTCTTTTAAACTTTTCTTTCCGAGCTCAGTCATTTGAATTTCTTTGCTTCGACGATCTTTTGAAAAGGTTTGAGTTATCAAGCCCTTCTTTTCCAGTCGTTGAAGTGTCTGACTTGCTGTTGCTTTAGAAATAGAAAAAGTAGAAACAATGTCGGAAGCACAGATTTTCTCATATTTATTGATATATGAGAGAGTCAATCCTTCAATTCCATAAATATTTACAGTCAAATGTTTTTGTAAATAGTTATCGATGAAGCATCTTTCTTTTCTTCCGGTCTCATGAACCATCTGTCCTAAATGTAGTTTTTCGAATTCATCAAATGTCATTGTTAGCATCCTTACTATTTGAGCGAAACTATTCTAAAAAACATTAAATTAATGTTCAAGAGAAGTTTTTTGAAAGCGTATACATATAAAATCGATCAAAAAAGATAGAAAAATTGAAAAAACTATCATAAACATTTGTTAAGTTTTAAAATAAAAAAAGAATGAAATGACAATTATTTTCATTCTTAGAGGTGATTTATGGATGATAAAAACGAAATTGATGCTGAAAAGAAAAAGAAAGCATCGAAAACAATCTACTATATTATTATAGGAATAGGTGTAGGTCTTATCGCTATTGGAGTATTATTGAAAATCTTAGCTATTTTTTGATATCAGAATCACTTTTATTTTTGATTCTATGTTTTTGATATAGGATATAAATAGCTACAAATAAAAATAAAATTCCGTATAAGAATAAAAATACGATATCGCTATTTGAATAAGTTACTCCATTATTAATCAATGGTTTTATACTTGTTAATATCACTAAGAAAATCAACATAGCTTCTAAAGCTATAAATGCGATGTTCAATGATTTGAGTTTTTTGTTTCTTTTTTCAATTATTTCTTCTTTATTTTCACTTTCAAAATCGATGAACAATTGTTTTACCTTATCATCTTTGATGAAATATTTTTTATCAATAGCTTTGAATAATGATTTTAAAAGAACGCTATATTTGATATTTAAACCTTTGTCTTTCAAGGGTTTGATATATTCTTTATAGACGTCTAAACAACTATCGATAGTGTAATCATCAACATCGAAAGATTGAATTATCGATTGATTACCTGATTTATATTCAATTGATATTTTACATGAAGTGCTTGAAGTTGTTTCTTCAACTGAAACAATACAATTTTTATCAAATATAATTTCGTTTTTACCGAATATTCCATATTGAATGATTGAATTATTAGTGGTGATAGTCTTTTTAATGGCTAAATATACGCTTTCTAATATGAATAACAATGAGAAAATAATCGATAGAATTCCTAAGATCAAATATTGAAATTCAAATTTTTTAGCATAAAAAATTAATGATATTATCGAAGAAGCTATCAGAAGAATTGAACAAACGATAAATATAAAGAAAAGTATTTTAACTGATTTCTTTTCTTTGAATGGATAGTTAATTTTATTCATAACTCATATATTTTATTACAAATGTTTATAATATTGGTATGATTAAAAGAAAAATTAAATTCGATGACTTAAATGTGACTATCAGATATCTCGAAGGCTATGATACTTATATCTTTATCTATATACATTCTGATGAGGTCTTCGATATTGATATCCAAGGGAATTATGTCTTTGTTTTTATCACAGGTAATGATTGGGAGAATGATTTTACACCATTTAAACATAAAGCTGTCTTTAAAGGTGGAAGAGATTTTTTAGGTGGTGCTAGTGAATAT
>CAVEQA010000034.1:0-13716 GCA_963617725.1 Paludibacteraceae bacterium | reverse complement strand
AGGTCATCCAAAAACTCAATAATTTTATTAGAATCCGTAGTTTCGTTACTAGAAATATAATTTGTTAGCCTAGATAAGATATTTTTTGAAGTTCCTGTTATATGCATAATTAAAACCACATTTATTATACAAAATCAAAATTAATATTTTTTATTTTTTTACAATTTTTAATTTGTCTATTGCCTTTCTTTCAATTTCATTCTATAATTTTTTAAGTCACTTAAATAATTAATAGTGCATAGGAAGGATATGATTATGAACAAAGAAGAATTGTACCAATATTTCTTGAATCAATTGACAGATGGTAACTGTTATCTTGTAATCTCAAAAGGAAGAGCAAAATACAAAATGGCTCGTGGTTCCTTCAAGACCAAAGATAACATCATCGATCGTAGAAAATTGACTTTTTCATTTCGTGATGAGAATAGATATATATTCACTGATGGTAAAGTACAAGCCGAGATCATCGTCGATAAATATCCTTGGATAAAATTTCATTTTCATGTAGATTCAGGATACAATCGCTTCACACTTAGATTCAAGACTTTTGAAGATGAACATATCTATGGTTGTGGCGAGCAATATTCAACCTTAGATTTAAAAGGTAAGGATGTACCTATCTGGGTAAGCGAACATCAACAAGTGATGAAAATCGCTAAGAAACAATTACGAGAAAGATTGCATGGACCAGATCCTGATTATCAAGCACCATATAAAGATCATCAAACCTATTGTTCAACACCTTCTTTTATGTCATCAAAAGGTTACGCCTTTTATTGTCATGAAGATACATATGGATATTTATCATTTAAAAAAGATGAATTATTGATAAAATTTAGACAAATACCACAATCAATCTCTCTCTTATGTGCAGATTCACCACTTGAACTATCACAAGAAATTTCCAAACTAGTCGGATTACAACCAAAAGTGCCTTCATGGGTGAACGATGGTGTCATCTTAGCTATTCAAGGAGGTAGTGATGTTCTTTTAAAGAAATATGAAGAAGCTAAGAAAAGAGGACTTAAAATCGCAGGAATTTGGTGTCAAGATTGGTGTGGAAATGTTGTCACAAGCTTTGGATATCAAGTGTATTGGAACTGGCAAGCAGATGAAAAGCTTTATCCAAACCTAAAAGAGATAATCAAAAAACTGAATTCTGAAGGAGTAAGATTCTTAGGATATATAAACACCTTCTTAAAAGAAGGGGCTCCTCAATATTTAGAAGCCAAGAAAAAAGGATTCTTGATACGACATAAAGATGGATCGGTATACCACATAAAATCGACAACATTCAACGCTGGTATTGTCGACTTGACAAATCCGACAGCTAAAAGATGGTATATGGATATCATCGAAAAGAATATGATCGAATACGGATTATCCGGTTGGATGGCAGATTTTGGAGAATACCTCCCAACTGATTCTGTATGTTATGGAGGAGAAAGTGAAAAACTTCATAACAGATGGCCAACTATGTGGGCAAAATGCAATTTCGATGCTGTCAAAGAATGTCAAAAAGAAGATGAATGTTTCTTCTTCTCAAGAGCTGCTTATGGGCATACCTTCCAATATACAAATTCAATGTGGAACGGTGATCAACACGTTGATTATTCCGATGAATACGGCCTTGGTTCAGTCATTCCTGCTACATTATCACTGGCTTGTTCAGGAGCGGGCGTCATTCATTCAGATATCGGAGGCTATACAACCATTACAGCCTTATATCCGATGAAAAGAGATGCTGAATTATTCAATCGTTGGTCTGAGATGAATATCTTCACACCTATTTATCGAACTCATGAAGGAAACCAACCTAAAAATAATGTTCAGTACGATGATAAAGATACTTATGATGAATTTGTAAACAACACAAAATATTTTGTCGCCTTAAAAGAATACCGCGAGAAATTATATGAAGAATACTATAAAAATAATACTCCGATGATAAGGCCTCTATTCTTCCATTATGATGAAGAAGAAGCATATATCAACAAGAAAGAATTCATGTTCGGAAGTGATATCATTGTCTCTCCAGTATTGAGACCAAACGAAAAAAAACATAAATATTATTTACCAAAAGGAGAGTGGATACAGTTCTTTACAAATAAAGAAATTCCATCTGGCATTGGAGAAGTTGATTCTCCAGTTGGCTTACCGATAGCCTTTTATAAAAAAGATAGCATTTACAAATCAATATTCGAAAATTTAGTTCAAGAAAAAGGAGGAAATTAAAATGAAATATTTTCTTGATTCAGCAAAAATAGATGAGATTGATTACGCATATCAAAATTATGCAATCGATGGTGTCACTACAAATCCAAAACATATCATGGCAAGTGGAAAGCCGTTTTTACAAGCAATCACTGATATCGCAGAATGGATCAAAAAGAACAATTTAGAAGGAATGGACAAATTCCCAGTCTCAGTAGAAATCAATCCTCACTTAGATAAGGCCGATGATATGATTTTAGAAGCCACGAAGATTTCTAAAATCTGTGAAAACTTTGTCATCAAAATCCCTTGCACAACTGAAGGAGTCAAAGCTGCTTATAAACTTGAAAAGATGGGTGTTAGAACAAATGTAACTCTTGTCTTCTCCCCAGCTCAAGCCATTCAAGCTGGTAGAATCAACGCAAAATTTGTCTCTCCATTCATCGGATGGAAAGAAAATAACGGCGAAGACACCACTCATTACATGTCACAATTAGTCCATATCTATAAAGAAAAAGGATATAAGACCGAAATAATCGCTGCAGCTATCAGAAATGCAAAACAAATAGCTGATGCAGCTGAGATGGGTGCTGATATTGTAACCTGTGGTCTTGCTGTCTATGAAGATAGTTTTAATCATCCATTCACTACCTATGGATTAGGTGTTTTCACCGATGCTTGGGATAAGACAAAAGGAAATTAAAAATATGAAAGTAGCTTTTATCGGTCTTGGCATCATGGGAATGCCAATGGCAACAAATGTAAGTAAAAAATATGATTTGATAGGTTATGATGTCGTTAAAAAAGAAACACCATTCAAATTTGCCACTTCCTATGAAGAATGTGTAAATTTTGCTGATGTCATCATCTCCATGGTTCCTAAAAACGAACATATGTTAGCTCTTTTTGAAGCAATTAAACCTTATCTTAGAAAAGGTCAAATTTGGATTGATATGTCAACAATCTCTCCAAGTACAAATCATAAAGTGGCCAAAGAATTAGAAGGAACTGGTGTTGAAATTCTTGATTGTCCAGTTGTCAAATCTCAACCAGCAGCTGTCAAAGGAGAACTTGGAATTTATGTCGGTGGCAACTATGAAGCATACGAAAAAGTAAAACCGATACTTCAATGCATGGGAAATAATATCATCTTCATGGGAAATCATGGTGCTGGCTTGCAAATGAAAATACTTCACAACGCACTGGTCGGAGAAATTCAAAATGGTGTCAACGAAATTCTAGGATTAGCAAAGGAATTAGGATTAGATCAAAATCAAGTGGTTGAAGCTTTTGGATATGGTGGTGCTAAGTGTTTCTATTTAGATACCAAATCAAATAACATCATCACAAATAAATATCCGACTGCATTCTCAGTTGAGAATATGAACAAAGATGTTCATTTTGCAAAGGAGATGGCCTTTGATATCGGTAAGAATTGCCCAGGTTTAAATAATGTTGTCGAGGTTTACGAAAAAGCTATTGATATGGGATTAGCAAAGGAAGATTTTTCAGCTTCATATAAAGTTGTTAATGAGGAAAAATAAATTATGAGGAAACCAATAATTGGAATTGTATGTTTGGTAAGAAAAACATTTGATTACGAAACAGCCTTCAAACTCTATCAAGAGAGATGTGCTAAAGTTATGGAAGATAAATCAGTAGATTGGGTCTACTATGACAAAATGGTCATCGAACCTGATGAAGCTAAAAATGCAGGTGTCTATTTTGTTGAAAAACACGTCGATGCTCTTGTTGTAGTTTCTGCAACTTTCCATCTTGGAGGACTAGCCTTGATACTTCATAACATCGTCAAGAAACCATTCTTACTTCAAGGATATAACGAACTGCCATATAATGGTGGGAAAATCAGATTGAATGCTGTCTGTGGTGTCAATCTCAATGCATCCAATCTTTATAAAGGCGGAGTTGATGATTATATTGTCTATGTCGGTGATGATATCGATTATGATTGGGTTAAGGCAATCAAGATGAAGACTGCTTTAGAAAACTGTAATGTCGGATTGATAGGTTATCACGCTCAAGGATTCTATAATGTCGGTGTTGATGAACTCCATCTATACAAAGAACTTGGAATCTTAATATCACATTATGAATTATTTGATTTCTTCGGTGGTGAAGCAAGCGATGAAGAGATTGATAGAGAAGAAAATGGTTTGAGAGAAACATTCGATTGTAAGAAATTGACTGACAATCAAGTAAGACAAGTCTCTAGACTCATCGTTGTCGCTGAAAAGTTCATGAAAGAAAAGGCCTTAGATGTTGTAGCTATTCGTTGTTGGCCAGAATTTGCTAAAAACTATGGAGTATCTCCTTGTGCAATGATGTCAGTTTTACAATCCCGTGGAATTCTTTTAGCCTGTGAAGGCGATATTGAAGCAGCCTTGAGTATGGTCGCTGTCAAAGCCGCTGGTGAAGAAACACCATTCATGGCTGATTTATCACAAGTGAATTATGAAGAGAACTATGCATTATTATGGCATGATGGTGTTGCTCCATGTAATTTATGGGATCATCGTTGTAATCGATCTCTTGAAACCTATTTTGCAGGCGGTAAAGGTGTCACTGCTGATTTTGTCTTAAAACCCGGTAAGATGTCAATTTTAAGAATCGATACTGCTAGAAACAAGACAAGAATTTACTACGAAGAAGGTGAGGCTTTTGAAATGAATAAAGACTTATCAGGCACCTATGCCAAAGTCGTCTTCAACCGTCCGATAAATGAAGTCATCGATACCGTCGCTTATACTGGTGTTGCTCATCATGTCATCATGGGTTATGTTCAATATAAGAAATCAATGAGATATTTAGCAAAACTTATGAACTGGGAGATCTTAGATGAAAATACTAAATGTTACTGATTCTGAATTTGAAGAATACGGATATGTCATATCTTTAAAGACAGATAAAATAGTCGAGTATTTGAATCAAAAATCTCAAATGCCAAAAGAGAATACTCTCTATGTGAGAGATGATTTAGAATTCAAATCATTAGATGAAATCAAAGTATTTAAAGAAAAAGTATTCGGTAACGGAGATATCGAAGTAGGGTATTGTAACGGATACAATTCTTATATGAACTGTATGGAATATCACAGTTGTCCAGAAGTAGATATCGCAGCAAATGATTTAGTTTTGTTATTAGCATTAAAAAGAGATATAAAAGGTGGAATTTTAAATTCTAAAGATGTCAAAGCTTTTTTATTAAAAAAAGGTGAAGCTGTTTGTTTATATCCATACACACTTCATTTTGCACCCTGTCAAAGAGGTGAAAACGGATTTAAATCAGCTATTATTCTCGCTGATAAAACAAATATGGATTTAACTACAAAGCCAGAAGATAAATCTCTTTGGAAAGTAAATAAATGGCTATTAGCTCATAAAGATTCAAAACAAGCATCTTTAGGTGCATATATCGGTATTGTTGGAGATAATTTAAAGGTAGAACGTTAATGTTATATGATGCACTATTTATACTTGTCATCTTTATCAGCAACATAATTCAAACAATCACGGGATTTGCAGGCACAGCTCTTGCAATGCCTCTATCTTTAAAACTAGAAGGTTCTGATACTGCAAAACCTGTTTTAAATCTTGTTGCCTTGCTTGTTTCTTTATATATTGTCATCTTTCACTTTAAAGATATCGATTGGAAACATTTCATCACGATAATCCTAACTGTCGGCATCGGATTTTCCGTTGGATATTTAGTTGAAATGATTCCGATGGAAAGCAAGATTCTTCTATATATTTATGGCTCGATTGTCATTCTGATTGCAATACTATTCTTCTTCATCGATTTTGAAAAAATCAATTTACCAAAATGGCTTTTAATAACATTTCTTTTCCTTGGTGGGATTGTTCATAAACTATATGTATCAGGTGGTCCCTTTGTAGTAATTTATGCTCTTCATGAATTGAAAGATAAAAACAAATTCAGAGCGACATTATCGCTTCTATGGATAATTTTAAATTCAGTTTTATTTACCACTCAAATGGTTCAAGGACTATTCACATCTCACACCTGGATATTATTTGGAATCGGAGCAGGAGCTACAATCATATCGATGATTATCGGAGCTATCATCACTCCAAAATTGTCTAAAAAATTATTTTTAAAGATCACATGTGTTCTTTTACTGTTATCAGGTGTTACACTATTTATATGATTATGAATTTAACAGATACTCAAAAAACAATCATCAAAATCCTCTTCGTTGAAAAGGAGAGTTCAAGATCAATTCTTGCAAAGAAACTCTCCTTGACAAACGCAGCTTTAACCTTGACTTTAAAACCGCTACTAGAAGAAAAACTAGTTCTTGAAAGCAAGAACGATGTCCCTAAAGTCGGAAGAAAAGAATTGAAGCTGAGTCTCAATAAAGATTTCGGATATTTCTTAGGTATTGAAATCAAAAGAAATAATGTCTATTACACTTTGATGGATTTGAACTGCAACCTTATAAAATATGTGAATAGAAATGAAATTACAATCGAAAAGTTCATCTCTAAATATAAAAGTAAAATCCTAGCCCTAGGAATCACAATGAGAGGAAGTGCTTCTTTAGCTTCACTTAAAAATAATCATCTTGAAATATATGAAGACATCGAAAATCTTAATATCCCGATATATATTTCAAACAATGTCGATTCCCTTGCTGATATTTATTATCTGATGCACAGTGAAGACAAGAATTTCTTGCTTATCAAATATGGACCAGGACTTGGTTCTTCGATTTATATCCACGGAGAATCTTTAGGAAACAAATCAGAATTAGGACATACTTATTATCAAGATAAAACAGTTGAAGATACAATATCGTATCAAGCGATTATCAATAAAGATGTGAGTGAAGAAGAAGGAACGGAAATTATCTTAAAGGATGAAGAAAAATTCCAACGTGTGATAAAAGTTCTCTCTTTCTCATTGATGAATGCAGATTCTCTTTTATCACTCAACAAAATAATCTTATCTGGTGCTTTATTATCCAAAGATGAAACGATTTTAAAATTAAAATCAGAACTTCATTCGATGTACAATGAATTCGATTTGAACAAACTAGTTGTCTATCCCGATTATAAAGATTTGAATATCAAAAAGGGATGTATCAGTGCTTTTATTAAAACATTCGAATAAAACAAGTCTTAAAAATGCCGTCACCGAGACGGCATTTTAGTTTTATCTAATTTTTAATTTGCGGTTATTGTCATCGATTAAGATAATATCATCAATATTATCAATACCTTCGACAATAACTTGATTTCTTTCACAAACAACTTTTATCAATTTATACGGGTTATCAAGTGATGAATCGTCAAAATAATATTTATAAGAGAATTCTCCTTCCCTTGATGGATAGATTTTAAATTTGATTCTTTCTTCATCTAAAACTGGAATGACAGATCCTTCTTTTATCAAGTATACAGGTAAATCACCCGGATAATTTTTGACTTCAATTCTTCCACTTACTAATTTATCATCTAAATAGAAATTACCTTTTGGAAGATCGATTTTTAATTCTGTTTTACCTTTATCAAAGATAGGACATGATAATATCGATTTTCCCATGAAAAAATAATCGCTTTCTTCATCATAATCAGGATACTTCATAAATACTGGATAAATCAGTGGATGATACCTCTCAACACTATCCATAGCTTCTGAATAAATATATGGAACTAAACTTTTTCTCAAAGAGAATAATGCCATCACTTTTTCCTTTAACACAGGATACAACCACGGCATGGTTGAAGAACCATCTAAGTTCCAAGAATGAAGGGTGAATCTAGGTGTAAAAATACCGTAACTTATCCATCTTAAGAACAATTCTTCATCCGGTTTTGGTCCTGCAAATCCACCGATATCTTGCCCGATAAAAGTGAATCCAGTCAACGCAGATGTCATCGCCATCTTGTGATTTCCTCTGAAATCCTCAAAGGAAGTATTGTTATCTCCAGTCCATGTTTGACATATCCTTTGGAATCCAGCGACAGCGGAGCGAGTGACTGCCATATGTCTTTTTTCTTTATCAACCGCTTCATTTGAAGCTTGAGCCATCAAAAGAGAGAATAACGGTCTTATCAATTTTGCTTTTATCGGTTTTCCAAATCCTGAAGCATAAACATTTTCATCATGTATATCGTATTCATTGTTATCATTCCAGATAGAACAATAACCTAAATCAACAAGATTTTCTTTGACGCATTTGGTCCAGAAATCATAAGCATCAACATTTGTAAAATCGAGATAGCTACCCATACCTCCCCAAAATGGAAACACATAAGGAGAGTTATCCCTATAATGCAAAAACCAACCTTTTTCTTTAATATATTCATATAGTGGATGGGTTGTTAAAAATGCTGGCTTGATATTCGGTAAGAAATGAATTCCAAGTTTTTCAAATTTATCTGCAAAGTCTTTAGGATCTTTAAATTTATCTCTATTCCAATGGAATACGCATCTCTTATCTCCAATTTGAGTATATCCACTTGATAGATAGAAACCACCACAATCAATTTTATATTCATTGATTTTATTTATAAATTCATCAAAACAGACTTTAGGATTATCAGAATCAGTATAAGCCATTGTTGAAGCGCAGTATTTAAAACTCCACTTAGGAGGCAAGAATGATTTACCTGTCAAATATGTGAAGCGTTCAACTATCTCCTCAACACTTCCAAATATCACATAATAAACAAGGTTTTCCTCTTCAAAATGGGCGTACTTATACAGGCTATAATAATTGTTGTGTTCGTGTCCAAAATCAATTTCACCATTGGAATATGTATCATAAAAAATTCCATAGCTACCAATATCATTTTTGCAAATAAAAAACGGAATTTGTTTATATAAAGGATCAGATATATTTGCATTGAAACCTAAAGCATCAAAGGTCTCTAGCTTGAAATGACACATATTCTTATTGACAGGGCCTGTTTTATCACCAAGTCCGTAGATATGTTCATCAACTTTTCTAGAAATATAATGATAACTTCCTTTTCCCATCTCGCTTTCTAAATTATAAGCAAGAATATCGCGATCTTGAAATAAAACATGATCATTTTTGAAATAGTGAAGCATACCATTTTTTAAATCAAAATGAATATGTATGTCATCGATATAAAAATCATCATCTTCAGATTGAATTATCGGTGTTAGACCCTCATTTGATAATCGATCTCTACCAAATTTTGGCATAACACTGACACCTGGAGAAATAGAAAATGTCGGAAATAAATCTTTTTCATTTTCATAGATGCTAACCCGCATCATATGATCAAAAAAGTCTAAACGGAAATATTTATTATCAGCAAAATATATACGAGTATTTGTTGTTTTTTTAATCAGTTTAAAATTGTGTTGATATTTCATTTAGGGTCACCTAACAATGTATTTTTAAACAATGTCCAATAATCAGGACAACTCATTTTAGTACCATCATTTCTAAATCTTAAAACTTTTTTCTTATGTTTATTCCAAACAGGCAAATTCTCGCCATTTGGATTTCCAGTTTTCATAAAATTGGTTAAATATTCGATCATCAACTTTGATATTTTTTCATCTTCTTCATCATATGGTCTCCAAGACTTATCCAAAGTATGAAAAACATATCTCAAATCACATGAATGAAATGCTTTGTTATTATCGCCTTTTGCATCTACATCAAAATAATAACAATAAGCAGAGTTCTTCTTAGCATAAGAAACAGCCATTTTAGCTAAAATAAGAGTGAACATATCATTGTTAGTGAATCCGATGATCGTCGGTATATCAATCTTATTTCTCATCAGCTTCTCTTGAGAATCAAGAAGGTAATAATTATCAACCATAGTCATAGTCGATATCTGATTATCTTTTCTTATAGCTTTGACAATTTCAAGAGCATCAAAAATAGCTTTAGGTTCAATATTTCTAAACTCCTCTAGTGTTAAGCAAGAGCATTCCTTCATAACCTCTAACCAATATTCACGTCTATCTTCAACTCTCTTAGGTGTAGCAATAGAAGGGAACTTACCACCGCCAGACATCATAATCGCTTTTGAAAATAGACCATCACATTTTTTAGATAGAAGCATCGATTGAATAGACATAGCCCCAGCTGATTGTCCCATAACTGTGACATTATTTTCATCACCATAAAAATCACCAATATGTTTTTTAACCCATTTCAAACTCAATACTTGATCATCAAAGCCAAAATTACCATCATGGCCAAATTCTTTTTCGATATCTTCGTGAACAAAATATCCAAAGACACCGACTCGATATTGAATAAAAACAGAAACGATGCCTTTGCTTGCTAAATATTCACCATCAAAAGCACCCTCTGAATTAGCACCGCTATCAAATCCACCACCGTGAATGAAAACAAGTACTGGATATTTACCTTTTTCTTTAGGAGTGAATATATTGAGATTCAAACAATCTTCTGAATATTTAAAATCGATTCCTTCTCTGAATTCTTTATGATAGAACATCCTTTCAGGATTTTCTAAATGAGCATAATAACATCTCTTTTGAATACAGGCATCACCATATTTTGTGGCATCAAAGTCTTTGAGATTATCGATTTCAACCGCATATTTAAAGCGCCTTGCTTTTCCAAATGGAATTCCATAAAAAGCATTGCAATATTCCTTTTCAATTCCCGTGATAGTCCCTAAAGAAGATTTGATACTGACCATGATTACTCCTTATTTCCTCCGATGACAATTTCATTATTCATAGCTTGTTTTGCAAGCAATGCTTCTTTTTCATCTTGTAATGATTCAGTCTTCTTTTTATTCAAAGAATAAAGGCATAACATGACAAGACCCATCAACAAGAATAAACCAGCTGGAATAGCAGTAGCCATATAATACATAACATTTAAAGTATAGACAGATTGGATTTCACCTTGACCAGATTTATAATTAGTACCAATCAAAGCACCATTGACTGCAATTGCAGCAACTACCTGTCCAAGTTTTCTAAAGAACATAAAGATGGAATATGAAGAACCATCATTTCTTAAACCAGTTTTGACTTCAACATCATCGATAGCATCAGTTGCAAGTGCCCAAATTTCAAGGGTGATGATTGAAAGACCAAATCCACTGATAAGACAGAAGACTAAGAAAAGAATTGGAGTTTGAACAATGATATCTTTCAGGAAGATCATGACAAAATTTGGAATAGCAGCAAGAATACCACCGACAGCACAAAGTTCTTTTTTACCATATTTGCGAACTAATTTACCAGCGAATAACATAAGAATGACCATCGGACCATAAGTACAAGCTTGCGAAGCTAAATTCATCCAGTTCTGACCGAATAAATCATTGAACAAATATGTGTAGAATGATTGGGTGAACATCTGACCAGCTAAAAGAAGAAGTCCAGTTAAACAAACAGCGACGAAATTGCGATTTTTCAATAATGTTTTTGCAATCTTAACAGTCTCACCTTTGACACGTGGTTTTTGAACTGCAACAACTCTTTCAGTATTATTTTTATAAGCGACAAATAATAAGATAGCAGCGATGACTGCCATAAGAGAGACACCGATGATAATCGGTAAATATTGAACTTGAGTGATTGCTTTGCCGTTTTCACCAATTATGTAATTACCATCATCACCAACTACCTTTTTAGAATAGAACATTGTGATAATCAAAACAGGAATAGAACCAAGTGCTGCTCCTGCAGAACGGAAAACAGAAAGCTTATTTCTCTCTTTAGCATCAGTTGTGACAACCGAAGCTAATGATCCATACGGAATTTGATGAGTTGTATATACCATACCAAAAAGGACATAAGTGAATGCTGCATATACACAAACACCAACCTTACCCATTTGATTTGCAAGGCTAGGCCATGGCAAGAACATCAAAATAGTTGAAAGTGCCATTGGAATAGCAACCCATTTCATCCACACACGATATCTACCTTCCTTGCCTGGTTTTCTAATATCGACAATTCTTCCCATAATCGGATCATTAATAGCATCCCAAACACGAGCTAAGATGAACATGATCATGATGAACATCGGTGTTAAACCTAAAACATCGGTGTAATATTTTTGCAAGATAGTCGTAACTGTTGAAAAACAAAGACATCCCGCAAAATCACCTAAGGCATAACCTATATAATCATTGCTTTTCAATCCTGAGGTTTTTGAGATGTAGGAATGATTCTTCTCTGCTTGTTGATTGACATTTTCTTCCATAGTTCTTTTTATTTGCCACAAATTATGGCAACTCCTAATAAAAATATACAACATTTGTAAGCGCATTACTACTAAAAATTATTATTTTTTTAAGTCACTTAAAAAATTGATACATTTTTATGTTTTTTGAAGTCAAAAAAAGAGTCCAAAAGATAAATGGACTCTCATTCTTTGATTTATTTAGATATTTTTTTGATCAAATCTTCAATCTCACTATCGCTCATACCAGCATCTTTTAAATATGCTTTAGCATCAGGTACATAATCAGCAGTTTTTAAAACCTCAACATCGCTACTATTATGAAGGTATTCAACAAAAGTGTTGAAATAAATAGAAACTACTGCATCATATTTTTTAGGTGTCTCATTTTTAGTAATTCCATAATAGTTTTTATATGTCTCCATATAATCAGCACACATCTCATCATAATTAGCACCTAATAAAGCTTCTAAAAGCAAACAGACAAATCCAGTGCGATCTTTTCCTTCAAGACAGTGAATATAATAAGGACCATCATTTGCTAACATGGCTTTAAATCCTTTGGCGACGCTTTGTTTATAATCAGTTGAAAGATAGCTAGAACTCATACTCAATAAGATGACCTTATCATCTTCATATAATGATTTTGTGTAATCAGATGAGAAAGTATCCAAAGCGATAAAATTCTCCATCTCTTCTTTTGAATCAGCTAAATCAACGATGTATTTGATTTGATGACTTTTAAGGAGATTATCAGTATATTTAGCTCTCTTTCTTTGATCATCGACAGGGCTAGCGCCTCTATATATAATATCAGTTTTTAGTTTTCCACCGCTCAAAGGTCTAAAATTTACAAATGCTTCATCACTTGGATATTTATCTCTTTCTAATGAATATGTTTGTGCTAATGTTTCTTGTGTATCCAAATACTTACCAGCAGTATTTAAGGTGATATCGACAGTATCTTTATCTGTCAAGTTGGCATCTTTATATAACTGACCATTGTTATATGCAATCTTCAATCTTGTACTAGAAGAATATGCGACAATCAAAGGAGCTCCAGTTTTGACATAATAACCATCAAAATAAGGGATATCTGTCAATTTGAAACCATTGCTAAAAACAACATCACAACTATCACCTAATTTAAATCCTAAATTGTTAAAATCCTCGATAGTTGAATCAACAATTACAGAATTGAATTTTGTATCTTCTGAGATATTGGCTTTTAAAAGAGCTGCTTTTGGTTTATTTGAACATCCACAAATAGAAAAAAGAATACTGCTTAATGTGAGAG
>CAVEQA010000033.1:0-13804 GCA_963617725.1 Paludibacteraceae bacterium | reverse complement strand
AAAAAAGATAAAGAGTACAATTATTCTCCTTTTTATTATTTTATCGTCAAGAATACGGATACATGGGCTATCAAGTTATTGAGAATTTTTGTCAAAAAGAAAAACTTCGATTTGATTCCAAATGAAAAATGTTTATATATCATCAATCACAATTCAAATTTTGATCCGATGTTACTCATTGAAATCATCAATGATGGACCTATCTTATGTGTTACTAAACCTGAGAATTTCAAATTCCCAATCGCAGGCCCTTTCATTAAAAGAGCTGGATTCATCGATATCAATCGTGATGATCCAAGAAAAGCAATCAAAGCTATCAATAAAGCTAGCGATTTCTTAGTTTCAAAAAAAGGTAATGTCTGCATCTGTCCTGAAGGGACAAGAAATAAAACTGACGATTTGATATTACCATTTCATCCAGGAAGTTTTAAAATAGCTTTTAAGGCAGAATGTCCGATTGTTGTTATCGATTTGAAGAATACAAAAGCAATCAAAAAGAATGCTCCACTTAAACATACAACAGTTGAGATGAATGTTGTTGGTGTTTTGAAAAAAGAAGATTATCAAGATAAATCAACTCAAGAAATCGCTGAATACTGTCATGATTTGATTTTAGAAGATTTAAAGAAATAGAGGAAATTATTATGATATTTTTATATTACAATTCACTATCTGATTGTTCTAACACTGAGAACAATATCAAAGAGGCTAAAGATATCTTAGAAAAGCATTATAATGAAAGCATTCAAGAAGTATCTTCTTCTGATATCACTTGGAGTGAAGAAGTTAAGAAATTTAAAAGCAATGATAAAGTCATCATCGCTGGTGGTGATGGTACTTTGAATTATTTCATCAATCATCTTGATACTTCATTATTACCCTGTGAATTTTATTTCTATGCTTTAGGAACAGGCAATGACTTTTTAAATGATGTAAAAGAAAAAGAGAAAAGTCCTGTCATCTCTTTGAATTCAAAAGTTAAAAACTTACCTACTATTGAAGTCAAAGGCAAGAGATATAAATTTATCAATGGTATTGGATACGGTATCGATGGTGAATGCTGTGTCAAAGCTGAAGAGATGAAAAAAGCTGGCGCTAGCAAGATTGATTATTCTAGTATCACTATCTCTCTACTTTTCAAATCATATGTGGCTAGAAATGCTAAAGTAAAAGTTGACGGAAAAGAATACAACTTCAAGAAGGTATATTTAGCATCCAGTATGTTTGGTAGATATTATGGTGGTGGAATGAAAATTGCACCAGACCAGGATAGAAATTCAAACGATTTAACTTTCGTAACTGTCTTTGGAATGGGAAAGTTGAGAACCTTGATGTTATTCCCGAAAATATTCAAAGGCGAGCATATCAAAGATAAAAAGCATGTCTTCGCTATTAAAGGAAAAGAAATCGAAGTCACTTTTGATAAACCATGTGGACTTCAAATCGATGGTGAAGTAGTCGATGATGTCACAACTTATAAAGTAAAAATCTAAATAATAAAAGCTGTTAGAATAGAGAGGCTTCCCTATTTTAACAGCTATTTTTATTCTTCATCAAATTTTGTTGTATCGATTTTTCCAACAGGAGTATGCGGTAATCTTTTATAGAAAATTATCCTATCAGGAAGGTAATTTGGAGTTAGTGTTGAAGATATTTTTTCTTTGATCAGAGCTTCTAAATCAGAATCAGAAATATCGGATTCATCTTTTTTAGATACTGCAAGTCTTAAACAGTGTCCGCGTTTTAAATCCTTAGCACCATAGCAATAGACTTCATAGATGTCATCGATTTTTAAAACGATATTTTCAACATCACTCGGACAAAGGCTTTCACCATTGACTTTGACAATTCTTCTCATTCTCTGTTTGAAGAATAAATAACCATCTTCATCTAAATAACCATAGTCTTTTGTCGATAGATAGGTTTCTCCATCCATTTTAAATAAGACATCATCACTATTTGAATTCAAGTATCCGTTCATCAAAGTAGGTCCAGAAATGATGATTTCACCTTTCTCATACGGCTTTAATATTTCATGAGTATCGATATCTCTGATTTTGATTGTAACCCCAGGGAGCGGTCTTCCGATTGAACCGTCTTTGCTTCTGTTATATCTAGTGTTGACAGTACAACAAGTGACAGTTTCAGTGAGTCCGTATCCTTCGTATAAACGGGCATCAGAACCATTATCATCCATCGCTTTATTCCATCTTTCAATCAAAGATTTAGGAACATTATCACCACCGATATAGCTGATGACTTGTTTCTTTAAAAATGGTCCGTAAAATTTCTTTTTTGACAATAAAGCATTGAATAAAGCAGGAACACCGAGGATGACTGTAGCATATCCTTTTTGGATGTGTTTGATGGCTTCTTTCGTGTTGAATTTCAACATCAAAACAGTGGAGGCACCATGGCTTAAAGGGGTGTGGACTCCCATACCAAGACCGAACCCGTGGAATAAAGGAATGGCAGTCAACATTTTGATTTTCTCTTTTGGTCCTTGAATCAAATCATATCCTTGTAAGGCTAAATAATTGATAGCATCATTTGAAAGTCTTACAACTTTTGGATCGCCATTTGTTCCACCGGTATTCAAATAAACGCTATCTTCTTTTTCATTTGGTTGATATATTTCAATTTTCTCTTTTGATTTTTTGATGTACTCAAAAATGATTGATGACTTGATATCTTTGGCTTTATTTTTGATATATAGATATTTGATCAAATTGACTTTATAGTAAGGATTTATAAGGATGATTTTTATATCCTTATCCAAGTTGGATTCTAATTCTTTTCCGTTTAATGCAAGTGAAAATAAGACTTTTGAATTTGTTTCTTTCATCATCTTATCGATGGTTTTAGCTTTTGTTAACGGATGGATATTATACGAGATTGCTCCAAGAGCGTTAATGGCATAAAAGAGATATATTGAAAGCGGGCAGTTAGGAAGGCTTACTGATATCACATCTCCGTGTTTGATATCTAGAGTCTTCAATATTTTGATAGTCTCAACAATTTTTTTGTCTAATTGTTCATAAGTTAAAAGGAGATTTTCAAATCTAATCGCTTCATTCTTTGGATATTCTAATGCTGCTTTATGAAATTGACCATATAAAGATAAACTCATACATTATCTCCGCTATCATTTAAATTCGTTTTTGAAATTATAATTATCTTTTTAAGAACTTTTACAATCGGGAGAGCGATTATAGAAACAACAATACTTGTTGCGATATTTATCAAGAACCTAAAACACGTAGTGAGCAAAACAAAAGAGACACTGTATCCGATTATAAAACCATCAAGGAAGGTGACAGCAGTATTTGCAATCGAGGTGATAAGACCGGCTATGATTGTTGTTATAAAATAGATGACAATATGATTTTCTAAGGCATCCTTTTTCTTCTTATATATCATACTGACAATTGAAATTATAAGAGCTCTAAATAATGGAGGTAAGATCCATAATGGAGTAGTTATCATGATGCCATAGGTCAATACTTGGTTTAAAAATTCACCTAATAAAGCTATTAATAATGCATCTGGTAGTCCGAATAATAAAGACGGAATGACTACCATAATCGAAGCGAAGGTGATATGAAAATTACCAACCCTGATTGTGATATATGTCAGGATGAAATATAAGGCCGCTAGCATGCTATCTAAAGCTAATCTGTATATGATATTATTTCTTCTCATGGCTTTAGATTATAGCATAGACTTAAATGAATTTTTCATTTTTTCTCACTGTAAATATCAAAAAATTAAGTTAGAATTGATGCTTTAACTTTTATATGTAGGTGAAGAATTTTTATTCCATTAAAAAAGAGGGAATGGACCCTCTTTATTGATTACGCTAATTCTTTTTTACCTGTGTATAAATCGTAATAGGCACCTTTCAGAGCTAATAGTTCTTTTTCAGTTCCTCTTTCGATAATAGTTCCTTTATCTAAGACGATTATTTCATTAGCATCTCTGATGGTTGATAATCTATGAGCGATGACCATGACAGTCTTATTTTGCATCAATTTATTCAATCCTTCTTGAATCAATTGTTCAGAATGAGTGTCGATGTTACTAGTAGCTTCGTCTAAAATCATGACAGGTGGTTGATTTAAACTTGCTCTTGTAATACCAAGGAGCTGTCTTTGTCCTTCACTCAAATTAGATCCATCATCGAATAACATAGTTTTATATCCGTTTGGTGTTCTTCTGATAAAACTATCAGAATGACTATTTTTACTAGCTTGAATGACTTCTTCTTCACTTGAATGTCTTCTGACATAACGGATGTTATCTTCGATAGTTCCCGTGAATAAGTGAGTCTCTTGAGTGACCATGGAGATAGCTCTTCTTAATGACTCTAATTTTATATCATTGATATTGATCCCATCATATAAGATTTCACCGCTGTCTAAAGGATAAAATCTTGCAAGAAGAGAGATGATAGTTGTTTTACCAGCCCCTGTTGATCCGACAAAAGCGACTTTTTTACCAGGATAGGCTTCAAATGATATGTGTTTCAAAATCGGTTTTCCTTTGATGTATGAAAAACAGACATCATTGAATTCGATTTTACCGACAAGAGGTACTAATCTTGTACTTCCATCTTTTTCAGTAACTTTCCAACAATAACGAGATGAGAAAGAACTATCTTCTTTATCATCAGTTTTATAAAGGACAACAGTTCCTTCATCTTTTTCGACTTCTTCATCAAGGAAATTGAAGATTCTCTTTGAACCAGCAGCACAAGTTAAAATCGCATTCATATGCATAGTGAAGAAGTTGAATGGTTGACAGACATTTCTAACAAAGACTAAATATGAGGAGAAATTACCATATAAGAGAGAACCATTAGCGACAAAGAAACATCCGATGACTGCACTGAGAGCGAAATTGATATAGGAAACGGAAACATTGACAGGGATTGTGAGTTGAGTGTGGAAATATGCTTCTTGAGCAGCTTTTCTCCACTTATCATTGGAGACTAAGAAATCATTCATCGAATCTTCTTCGTGATTGAAGGCTTTTTCAACTTTGACACCTGCTAAATTTTCTTCGACTTTAGAGTTGACTTCGCTGAGGGCTTGTTGTTGTAAGACAAAATATTTTCTTGTGGCTTTAGTGTTGAAATACATGAAGAAGAATAGTCCGATGATGAGCGGTAAGATGATGAAAGTCAACTTATAAGAGAGAAGGAACATCGAAGTGATAGTTCCGATGATATTTGTGCTTGCAAGGACGATATTTGCAAAGGAATCGTTGATAGCTTGAACGATAGTATCGACATCATTTGTGAAATAAGACATTATTTCACCATGGGTGTGAGTATCAAAATATTTGATAGGAAGGCATTGCATCTTTGCAAAGAGATCTTTTCTCACGTTGTAAAGAACTTTTTGAGTGAGATGAACCATAACTTGCATGTAGATGATATTTGAAACAACGCCAGCGATATATAGGAATAATAATGGGAGGATGATCTGAGATAGTTGTTGTAATTGAACGGCTTTTTCATCATTTACGTGTTCAGTAAGATAATTGATGACATTCTTAGACATATAAGTCCCAAGGATATTAGCTAAGGCTGAGATGATGACTAAGATGACGACGATGAAAAGAAGAAAACGATAACCTTTGAAATAAGTGAATAAACGAAGCATCGTTTTTAAGAAGCTGTCATTCTTTTTATTCTTGTTTGACATTATCTTCCCTCCTTTTGAATATTGTAAATATTCTTATAGATATCATCTGTTTTTAGGAGTTCTTCACTAGTACCGATATGATTGATCTTACCATCATTTAAGATGATTATTTGATCAGCATCTTCAATCGTTGAGATCTTTTGAGAGATGATGATCTTTGTCATATTTGGAAGTTTTTCTTTTAAATTCTTCTTAACTTCGGCTTCGGTGATTCTATCAAGAGCTGAGAAAGAATCATCAAGGATTAAAATCTTTGGCTTTCTGATAAGTGCTCTTGCGATACATAATCTCTGTCTTTGACCACCGGAGACATTGCTACCTGTTTGACCTAAAACAGTATCGAATCCGTGAGATAATTGTTTGGTGATAAAGTCATAACATCCTGCGATTTTACAGGCTTCGATTATCTCTTCATCAGTTGCGTTTTTATTTCCCCATAAAAGATTTTCTTTAATAGTACCGGTGAATAATCTTGGAGATTGGAAAGAAATAGCGATTTTAGATCTGAGTTCATGCAATGAATAATCTTTGATATTATGCCCTGCGATTATAATTTCACCTTTATCGATATCATAGAAGCGTTCGATGAGATAGATCAAGGTTGACTTTGAAGAGCCGGTCTGACCAAGAATACCGACTGTTTGTCCGTTTTTGATATCGAAATTGATATCAGTAAGGACGTATTCATCAGCTTTTTTCTTATATTTGAAATAGACATTTTTAAAGGAAATATCACCATTATCAAGTGTCAATTTTGAATCCTCATTGTCGACTATTTCATTTTGACTTGAGAAAACTTCATGAATACGTTGGCTTGATGCACTAGCACGAGTGAAGATCATAAAGACATTGCTTAGCATATTCAAGGAAGCTAATAACTGCATGACATAATCTAAAAAGGTGATGATGGTTGCGATAGTATCACTTTCATCGTTGACGTTATTTTGTGAGATTGCATAACGACCACCAAAATAAAGAATTCCAATCATACAAGCATAAGTTGTAAACTGCATTACACCCATATTTAAGGCGTTGATTCCAAGTGCTTTGTTACCAATGTCCTTTGACATTTCATTAGCACCTTGGAACTTTTCAATCTCATAATCTTTCTTGGCGTTAGCTCTAACAAGCTTCATTGCAACTATCGATTCTTGAGTGGTTCTATTGATTCTATCAAGTGAGCCTTGAAGTTTGACAAACATCGGTCTTGTGACCATGATGATTGTGAATAAGACAATCGCTAAAAATGGAATTGCAATAAGAAAAATGACACTCAATTGTTTTGACATGATAAGAGCGAAGGTGAGAGCAAAGATGAGTTGTATAGGAGCTCTTAAAACAGGACGTAAAACTTGACAAAAAGTATCAGAAACTATCTGAACATCATTAGTCATTCTTGTGACAAGGGAATTGATTCTAAAATCATCAAGGTTAGAAAAACTCATCTCTTGTATTTTTTCGTATTCAGCTTTTCTAAGCTCGTATCCTAGACCTCTACCACTTATCGCAGTGAATTTAGCCGTGAAGACACCTAAAATAGCCGCGACAACGCCCATCATAATCATGGCTGAAGCGATTGTTAAAACATAAGAAATATCAACACCAGTTACAGTTAAACTATCTTGTTCTCTCACTAAGCCGTTGGTCAATAAGTAATGAGATAAATAAGGAATGGTGATCTCAAGACCGCATTCAACAATGATGAAGATGACAGCCATGATGAAATATTTCTTATAAGGTTTTACATAATGGAAAAGCCCAAATGTAGTCAAAGCTTTATTTTTCATAATAACCTCCTAAGCGCGATTGTCTATAATATCACTTGAAATATTTATTTCAAGGGTATTGAGATAAACGCGATTATAATTTTTTATAAATGACATTGGGAATTTGAAAAATACAGGAGAAAAGTATCATTCCTGCGACTAAAAATGGTCCGAAGGAGAAAGAATAGAATTGAGTATAACAAGGAGTTAAAAAGAATAATAACGAAGATAAGAAATTGAAACCAATACTTATCAAAGCAAATAATGATGCATTATGAATGGAACTTTTACCAAGTCTTGAAAAAAGAAAAGAAGTGAATGAGGTAATAATTCCTAAAAGCAAGAAGATAAAAGCGAAAAGATCGCCTACAAGTAAACTTTCACCATCAAGACCAAAAATCAAAGCAAATAGAGTAGCTTCATCTGAGAAGATGAATGTAGCTCCAGCATTGAACACACAAAAAATCAATGCTAAAATGCTGATAAATATTCCGATTGCTGAAATGATGGAACTATACATTTTTAAATAAATTTTCATGCTGACCTCTTTTCTATTTCACGTACAACATCATCTACTTGTTTGTGCAAATATTCAATTGTAGAATCGCTGTGTAAGACAAAATCTAATTTATCTCTATTTTTATCGTAACTGTTGAGATCATTGAATTTTATTCTCTCTTCGACATTTTTATCTCCACGAGTTAATAGATGTTCTTTTTGATGGACGGTTTCAACTCCGACTATATAAGTGAATAAACTTTCAAAATGAGCATCGAAAAGAAGCGGTACTTCAACAGCTTTATTCTTACCATCATTTTTGATGATGAAATTTTCAATTTCTTTTTTTACTTCTTTAAATATATAGTTTTGATACTTGTTTTTGAATTTCTTATCTGATTGTAAAAGCTTAGAAATCGTTTCTTTTGATATAATTCCATCTTTAAAAATCTCTGGGAAGTTTTTCTTTAATTTAGCAATAAAATCAACATTATTATATAAATCATGAACAATATCATCTGATGAGATAGTCAAGTATCCATCATCTTTAAAAAAGCTAGTTGCTAAACTTTTTCCTGAACCTATTTTCCCAGTTATTCCTAAAGTGATACCTGTGTGTTGACACTTAGGGCAGTAATAAGTACCTCTTCCTTCAATAGATATCTTTTGAACTTTAATTGTGTGACATGATTTACAATATCCATCGTTTTGATATACCTGTAAGAATTCTTGGAATGAACCGTGGACTTTTTGACTAGCTTGATAACTTCTGATCGTTGATCCATTGTTGATGATAGCTTTATCAAGGATTTCTTGACTGTTTTTAATGATTGTCTCACATTCATTTAAAGTGATCGTCTTTCCTTCTCTAAAAGGAGATATCGAACTTTTAAAAAGAATTTCGGAATCATAGATATTACCGATACCGGCGATGATAGTTTGATCTAAAAGCAATTCTTTGATTGTTTTATTTGAATTTTTAATTTTTTCATACAAATAAGAAGCATCTTCTATCTCTGAGGGTTCAAGTCCTAATTTTTCAAGAGGTCCTAATTCACCTTCTTTTAATAGTTGGGTGATACCGAATTTTCTGACATCATAAAAAGCCAAGCCTTTATCATCATTTTTAAAAGGTATGAATAAAGTCAAATGCTTAGTTGTGTGATCATCTTTATCAACGACAAAAAGTTTCCCTTCCATTCTCAAATGAAAAAGAATTCTTTGATTGTCGTTGAGATTTATAAGTAAAAACTTACCTTTTCTTGAAAAGGAAACTACTGTTTTATCATTTATCTCTTTTAAATATGTTTCATAATCACTTTTAATGGCTCCTTTAAAAAATACTTGTGGAGTTAAAAGAGTTTTATTCAACATTATCTTTTCCAATTCTCTTTTGACTGTTTCTACTTCTGGCAATTCTGGCATATCAGTGTACCTCGTACCAAGTTAGGGCGTAAGAACCATCGACTTTTAAAGGAACAGATAAATCAAGTGCGTGTTCCATAATTTCTTTTAAAGCAGGAACGACAATATCAATTTCTTCTTTTGGAACTTTAAAGATCAATTCATCGTGAATTTGAAGGATGATTTTTGTTTGATAATTTTTAAGATAATCAGCGCATTTGATCATAGCTACTTTGATGAGATCGGCAGCACTACCTTGAATAGTTGTATTAACTGCTGCACGCTCAGAAAAACTTTTCATGATTCTATTGGTGGAATTGATATCTTTAAGATATCTTCTTCTATTCATAATAGTTGAAACATAACCATTTCTTTGAGCGAATTGAATACAGTTCTTTTGATATTCATCAATACCTTCAAAGGTATTCTTGAATTGCTCAATGAGTTGACTTGCTTCTTTTGGAGAGATAGAAAGTTGTTGAGATAATCCATAGGAAGAGATTCCATAAACAATACCGAAATTGACAGCCTTAGCCTTTCTTCTCATATCGCTAGTGACTTCATCAAATGGAACGTTGAAAACTCTGCTAGCAGTCGCTTGGTGAATATCATTTCCTTCTTTAAAAATTTCTTGCAAGGCTTTGATATTTCCAACATGGGCTAAAACTCTGAGTTCAATTTGAGAATAATCTAATGAAAGCATATAGAAATCATTATCTGGATAGAAAAATGCGGTTCTGATATTTTTGCCTTCTTCATTTCTGATAGAGATATTTTGTAAATTAGGTTCTGACATACTAAGTCTACCAGTTGAAGTCAAAGCTTGATTATAAATCGCATGGATTTTTTTATCAGAACTCAAATGGTTAGGAAGAGCTTTTGTATAACCAGAGACGAGTTTATTATATAAACGATATTCGATGATTTTTGAAATTATAGGATGGTCATTTATATGGGCGTTTAAAACATCAATTCCTGTTCCTTTTTCACCTTTGAATCTTTGAATATTCAAATCAGTGAAAAGAATTGTTTCTAATTGACGAGGTGAATTGATATTGAATTCTTTACCAGCTAAGTTATAAATTTCCGATGATAATTCATCTAATTTTTTAGAATATTCGATATCGATATTTTCTAATGTTTTTAAGTCTAATGGGAAACCTTCGATTTCCATATCAGCTAATACTTTAGCAAGTGGTAATTCGACATTCTTGAATAAATCCATCTCTTTATTTTTCTCTAATTCTTTTAAAACTTGAGCTTTTAAATCTAAAGTATAAGAGATGACTTCTAAAGATGTGTCTTGATTGCTTGAGAGTTCTACTTGATAGGATAAGAACAATTGTTCTTTCTTTTGACCGCAATCAGGATTGATGAGATAGGTTGCAAGAAGAAGATCGAAAGTTACATTCTTAATTTCTGGTAAATTATTTCTCTTTAAAAGAACTGCTAAACTTTTATAGTCGAAGACTGCTTTTTCTTTATCGCTCTTCAAAAATCCTTTGAAATCTTCATCCTTTAAAGCTTGGTCTAATGATAATTTATATAGATGTTTTTCACTAGCAAGAGCGAAAGAATAAAGCTTTGCGATATTTTCATTTTCGTTATCGCTATCGAATGTGATACCTAAAACTTCATCTTTGATATCTTTAAAACATTCGATTTTAACGATATCTCTTTTATGGAAGATTTCTTCTTCTTTTTCTACCGCTTCTTCAAAAGTATCAAAGAGAGATATTTGTTCACCATTTGTTTTATTATCATCGATGATGTTTTCCATCTTGTTGATTTTATTTAAAAAGCTATTGAGTTCATATTTTAAATAGAATGATTGCAATTTAGTTTTGTGATATGGAGTATAGATAGCTTTTTCATAATCAGAACTTATATCCATAGTGGTATCGATTGTTGCAAGCTTTTTAAAGAAAATAGCATCCTGTTCACCAGCTAGAATCTTCTGATTGATCTTCGTCTTTTGATTTTCTTTACAGTAATTGATGATATCTTCTAAATGTCCGTATTCATTTAAAAGTTTCATCGTCGTCTTTTCACCGACACCTTTAATGCCAGCATAATTATCGCTAGGATCACCAGCGATTCCTTTAAAATCAGTTATTTGATCAGGATTTAAACCGAATAAGTCGTGAAGATTATTCTTGGTATAGTCGATTGTTTCAGTCAATCCTTTTTTTAAAAAACAAACATGAACTTTATCGCCTAAATCTAGTAATTGTAAGAAATCTTTATCGCTGGTAAATAAGGTGACTTCATCACCTTTATCACTAGCTATTTTTGCCATACTTCCAGCTAAATCATCACCTTCATATCCTTCTTTTTCATCCCAAAAAATATCCATGGCTTCAAGTAATTCTCTTGCTAGTGGCATTTGAATGACTAGTTCTTGAGGTGCAGGAGAGCGCTGAGCTTTATATTCTTCGAATTCTTGTTTTCTTTTCGTCGGTTTTCCAGTGTCAAAAGCTACAAAAAGATGATCGCCACAATTCAAACTAGCTTTTATCTTTTTGATGAGATTATGAAAAGCAAAAATGGCATTGATAGGAAGACCGTTTTTGGTGGTCATAATATTTCCAGTATATGCTGTTGAATAATAAGAACGGAATAAGAGAGAATTTCCGTCAACGATGTAAGTTTTTGACATTTTCTTTTACCTTTCTTTTCTTGATATTGATGATATCAAGTGGATTTATAAATCCTTTCTTTGTGAAATCTGCTTTGACTAAAATGAAATCATTCTTTTGATAAGAATCATTCTTAGTGATGTTTATCTTATATTCTTTATTTTCGCTTGAAGCGATGATGGTATGATTCAATTCTATGCCACTATCATCTGAGATGATGAGAGTCTTATAACCTTGTTTTGCATATATATTCGATAGTCTAGTTGATAAGATTATTCCAAGAGAATATTTTTCTTGATTTAATCTCTCTCCTAAATCTTCATCATCTAGATTAAAAGGTGGAATACTATCTTCATCAAATCCATTTTGAATGAATGAAATGTACATTTCTAAATTTGTTTTTAAACTTTCTCTACCGATGTATAGAGAGTCAAAAACACCAGCTTCAATCATTGAATTGATAGACTTTTTATCACCATTTGAAATGGACTTAATATTTCTTTTGATGAAATCATAGAATGATTTATAGATTCCATTCTTATCTCTTTCCTTAATGATATTTTCAATGAATTTAGGATTTAATGAGGAAATATGCGAGAAAGCTAAGTAGATAGAATCCTTTTCAAAGACACTTTCATCATAAAGAGAATAATTGATATTACATGATTTTATGGTGTAATTTCTTTTCTTCAATTCAGTTCCAAGAGAGATGAATTTCTCATCAGATAATGATGTCTCTTTAAGACATGCTTTATAAAATTCTTGAGAATAATTGGCCTTGTAATAAAGAAGTTGATAGACGATAAGTGCATAAGAATATGCGTGAGATTTGTTGAAACCATAAGATGAAAATTTTTCAATATCACTGTAGATTGTTTCTGCTTTTTGCATATCGATACCGTTATTTTTACATCCTTGGATGAATTTGTCTTTGTAAGTTAGCATGACATCTTTCTTCTTTTTAGAAATAGCTCTTCTAAAAAGATCAGCATCGCTGCTTGAAAATGATGCAACGACTTTTAAAGTTTCCATAACCTCTTCTTGATAAATCATAATTCCATATGTTTCTTCAAGGACTGGTTTTAATGAATCAACTATGTATTCAATCTTGCTTGGATCATGTTTTCTTTCTGCAAATAGATAGATGTAATCTTTAGGACCAGGTCTATACAAAGCGATGAGAGAAGCAATATCTGAAAATGTAGTCGGTTTAATTGTTTTGATGGTATCTTTCATACCTTTACTTTCTAGTTGGAAAATATAAGTGACATCCAAATCATTTAAGACTTTAAATGTTTTTTCATCATCTAAGACATCTTGAATATTTGGAATTGTTTTATTATTTTTCTTAATTTCATTTTCGATAATTCTGATGAAAGATAGATTTGAAAGTCCTAAAATATCAACTTTTAAATAACCCATTTCTTCCATATAAGGATATTCAAAACTTGTAGTTCCTTTTTCACCTTCACTGAGTGGAGAGGTTAAATATATAGGATCATTGTTTACAATGATACCAGAGGCATGAATTGAAGTATTGATAGGAAGAGATATTAAAGGAGTAGCTTTAGCAACTAAATCTTTATAGTAAGAGTCTTCTAATAACTTTTTAAAACGATATCCGTAGAATTTATCATTCAAAGCCTCAGCAAATGTTGTACTTGTCGGTGAAATTGAACTAGTTAATTTTTTTAGTCTATTTTGATTGAAAGATAAAGCTGGACCTACAAAATTTAAAACTGAGCGAGGCTTTAAAGTTGAAAATGTGATGATATCTACTACTCTATTC
>CAVEQA010000032.1:0-13857 GCA_963617725.1 Paludibacteraceae bacterium | reverse complement strand
TTTATCACCTTTTAATAAATTTAGAGAATCAACAATCAATGATTTACCCGCTCCAGTCTCACCGATCAAAGAGACAAAATTAGAAGCGAATTCCAAAGTGGTATCTTCAATAACTGCCAAATTAGATATGTGAAGTTCTTGTATCATAAATGCACCTCTAAAAATAATTGACTATTCATTATTTTTTTGTCCAGTCATAAATCTTTTGAATGACTGAATCATAATCAAGATGAGCTAGTTTCATCAAGTCATCCATTTGACCAAATGTGACAAAATCGTTTTCGAAAGCTAAGTGATGATATTCACCTTTATATCCGTTTTCTAAAAGTAAAGAAGCTAAGTAAGTGCCTGTTCCTTCTTTTGTTGAATATGGGTCAAATAAAATGATCTTAGAATATTTAAAAGCTTGAATGCTATTGAGTTCTTCAATGCTAGGCAATAAATTCAAAAGAATAATTTTTGTGTATTTACTTTCTAATTTTTCAAATAAGGTATAACCTCTAGGACCGATAGCAAGGAGTAAAACATCATCAGAATTCTTTTCGTAAATATCACCGATACTCATATGAGAGATGATCTTGGCATCTTCAATCGGAGAATCTTTCGTCAATCTGAAAAAGGTCGGACCATCTTCGATGAAGAAATGTTCTTTAAATAGTCTTGCCATACTTCTTTTATCATATGGCATATAAACTTGAGAATACGGGATGCTTTTTGCCATAGCAACATCATAAATTCCGTGATGGCTTGCGCCATCTTCGCCGACTAAACCAGCCCTTTCAATCAAGAAAACAACCTTTACTTTATTTCTAGAAACGTCTTCGATAATTTCATCATATCCTCTTTGTAGAAATGTAGAATAAATATCGACAATAGGAAGTGTACCTTTCAAAGCAAGACCAGCAGCCATTGTTACAGCATGCTCTTCTGCAATACCGACATCTATGCATCTATTTGGATAGGTCGAAAAGATATTCTCTAAACCAGAGCCTAGTTCCATAGCCGGGGTTATAACATAAGCTAACGGATTTAATCTCATATAATCTAGCAAATATAAAGATTTCAGAGTTACAAAATCAATATTCGGTTTACTTGAGAATACTGTCTTATCAAAATTATTTTTAACACCGTGGAATTCACCCTTTTCATCATTCATAGCCGGTTGATATCCATAACCTTTTTTAGTCAAAACATGTAAGACAAGCGGTCCTGTCAAAAGATTCTTTTTAGCTTTGATAAAAGCAAAATCTAAAGCAGAAAAATCATGTCCGTCAACAGGACCTTCATATTTTATCGACATAGATTCAAATACTGTCGGTTCAATAAAGAATCTTCGAATATGATCTTTTAATGAACGCATTTTAAGAAATACTTTCCATGTCAATTTGCTTCTTTTCATCATTCTTCCAAGTCTTGAAGCGGTTCTAAAATATATGCGGGAATTTCTAAGCTTCACAAAGTTTTTAGAAATATGTCCGACATGTTTCCCAATTGACATTCCGTTATCATTGACGATGATCATCAAATTCAATTTCTTATCATCTGATATCAAATTGATAGCTTCCATAGAAAGCCCGGATACGATGCTAGAATCCCCGATGACAGCGATTGTATAACTGTTATCGCCTAATAATTGTTTAGCTTTAGCAATACCATAAGCAGTTGAAATCGAGGTAGAAGCATGACCGTTATTGTATTTATCAAATTCAGAAGAAAAACGATCAGAAAAAGGAGCTAAGCCATTTGTTCTTCTTAAATTATCAAGAGTTCTGCCAGTCAGCATCTTGTAGGCATAAGTTTGATGTCCGACATCAAAGAGAATATCATCCTTCAAAGGATCAAAATGGCGTAGTAAAGCTATGGTGAGTTCTACTACACCTAAATTCGAAGATAAATGTCCGCCATTTCTGATAGTTGCTGAAAGAATATCAGCTCTCAAATCAGAGGCTAATACTTTCAATTTATCTTCATCTAACTTTGATAAAATCTCGTAAGGATAATATTTCTCTTCCTTTTCCATATCAATTTTCTTCTACTTTATCACTGACTTCTTTTTCCAATTGCGTCAAACGGTTCTCCATTTGAACAATCAAATCTTTTCCATATTTATATAATTTTGTAGATTCATCTAATCCTAATTCAGAATTGGAAAGTTTAGTAAGTACATCTTCGATTTCTTTTTCTAATTCTTCGTAAGAATAATCTTTTATCTCTTTCTTTTTAGCCATATTCACTCCTTGATCACTGCTTTCTTATGTCCGTCGTAATAAGTGATTGTCACTTCAGCATCTTTCTTCAAATCATTGATGGAAGTGACTTTCTTTCCATCTTGGAAAATCAATGAATATCCGTTATCTTTGATCCAAGTAGAATCATATTTTTGAAGTTCGATTTGGAATTTAGACAATTCTTTTTGTTTGTTATGTATCAATTGTAACATGGAAGTCTTGTAATTGTATTCCAATTCATTGATTTTAAGCCTCTTCTTTTGAATATTCTGAAGCATGATTCTATTCAAATCCTTCTTCAAAGATTCAATATTCTCATGTTTTTTCTTCAAGATATTATCAAAAGAATACTGCTCGATATTCATTTCATATAATGCGACATTCTTTCTTTTATCTTTTATCACTTCTAACATATTGTGAGATAGTGTCTCTTTATAATTTTCAATTTCGTTTGTAAGGTCTTCTTTTGAGGGATTAATCAAAGAAGCCCCTTCTGTTGGAGTGATTGCCATTTTATCTGATACTCTATCAGCAATTGATAAATCGATAGTATGTCCGATACAAGTGATAACCGGTATTTTACTTCTTGCAATTGACAAGGCGACTTTTTCATCATCAAAACAACTCAAATCTGTTTTACTTCCACCACCTCTACCTAAAAGAATGATGTCACAGTCAGAAGCATTAGCTTTTTTTAAAGCATCGACAATGCTTTTACTAGCACTGCTACCTTGGACGATGATAGGATAAAGAACAGTAGAACAAGGAAATCTTTTATGCAAAGTGTTCAAGATATCTTGATAAGCAGCTCCTTCTTTAGCAGTTAAAATAGCTACTTTTTTAACATATCTTGGAATTTTTCTTTTTCTCTCTTCATTCAGATACCCGAGTTCATCAAGATGTTTTAGTGTTTCTCTTTTTAAAAGTAAATTCTTACCAAGTTGCGATTGAAGAAGCGTGACTTCATCACCCCAGAGAGTTATAGAACAACCGTGAGAGTAATAAGATAGTTTGCCTCTAACTTGAATGATATCGCCTGCTTGTATGTCTTTAAGATGAAAATAATCACCTGAGAAAGTAGAGAAAGCGCATTTGATGATTGGAGAATTAACTTGTTTATTTCCTTGATCACCTAAATCGATATAAGAGAATTTTCCTCTTTTGATAGAGTACACCTCTCCGTAAACTGTGATATTGGAAAATGCGGGATTAGAAAAACATCCTTGAAGTATATCCGATAGTTGTTTAACCGATAATGGTTCAGTCAGCAAACTCATATTGTTCAATAGCTCTATCTAAGACTGCGTTGATAAATTTGTGTTGTCCTTGACTCAAATAATTCTTAGCTAAGGTGACAGCTTGAGAGATGATGACATTTCTCGGTGATAAATGTTTGTAGTTAGCTTCACTGACAGCCTCGATCAAAATAGCTTTTGCGACATTGTCAAGACGATCGAATGTCCAGTTCTTCAAATATTTGCTGATGAGTTTTTCACTCTCTTCTAAATGTTCAAGACTTAAGGCGTAGACAGCACGAGAAAAGACAGGAACGTCTTCGTATTTATCAACTCCGTATTGATTCATCAAAACGACTTGAGAATCGAATTCTTCTTTATTTTCAACAAAGAGGAAGACTTGATAAAGAGCTTGCATTGTCTTTTCTCTTTCAGCTGAACGAGTATATTTACTTTTTTCACTCATAATGATTTTTTCTCCTTTGAATCATATAAAGGTTTATTTTTTTCTTCTATTTCTAATTTTCTAGCGACGATTAATGAATAAATCAGAACAGAACAAGCGATTAAATGAATTATTATGGAAACGATGATTCCAACAATATCTAAATATAAGGGAAAGATTTTAAGACATGATAAGATGATCTCAGGAATCAAAAATAAAGTATCCAAGAAATAAAGTCCACAAGCGATATAGTGATAAATGAATTTTCCTTTAACTGCTTGGGAAGATAAAAATATGGTTACAAGACCTAAGACTATGCTGAAGATTGCACCAGAGGCTTTTATCAAGCCTAAATTGAAATTCTTTGAGGCGATTGTGATAGCAAATTGTGTTGTTGAATAAGATAACATCATTCCAAAAGAGCCGTTGAAAGCGTCTTTATTCTCATTTAAAGAAATCAAGCTTTGAAGAAGAATAAATCCCAATAAATGGATGATGGTGATGACAATTATCGCACTTGCTAAATAACCATAAGTCTTTCTAAGTTTTGTAATTGTATTGTTTTCTTGATTCATTTTTTCTCTTGCATGCCAAGAATTGAAACATTGACATTGATTTTAGAAATTTCAAACATTTCTAAAACATTCTCATAGATATTTTCTTGGATTGTTTGACTTACTTTTTGCATATCTTTCCCTAAATACCCTTTGATTGAAACATTGACAGAAACTTTTCCGTTCTTATCAACATCAGAAGTGACATTCATCATCTTCAATTTATCATCGAAGACAAAGGAATCCTTCAAATCTTCTTGGGACAATGTCTTCAAGGTTTCAAGAGCAATCTGGGTGAAGACATAACTTGAAACTCCAACTTGTCCTTTATCAGTTTGATTTAAATATAAATAACTTTTCATAATCCACCTTTATTTTGGTTGTTTGATACCTTTCATAGATAATCCGATTCTATTTCTCTTCAAATCGACTTCAATGACTTTGACTTTGATGATATCACCTGGTTTTCCAACAGTGTGAGGATCACTGACAAAGTGATCAGCCATTTCAGAGATGTGAACTAAACCGTTGATTTCAACACCTAAATCGACAAAGAAACCAAAGCCAGTGACATTTCTGATAGTACCTTCCATCTCCATTCCGACTTTCAAATCCTTGATATCAGTGACAGATTCATTTAAGTGAGCAACTTGAGCAACATCACGAGGGTCTCTTGTAGGTTTGATAAGTTCATGGATGATATCTTTTAAAGTCATCTCACCGACATTCAATTTAATAGCTTCGGCTTTAATCTTCTCATCATCGAATTTAGAAAGAATTTCAATTCTTTCTTTTTCATCATCAGTGTTGATCTCTTTTAAGATAGCTTTAGCAATCGGATAGGATTCTGGGTGAACTGCAGTATTATCTAAGGATTCAGCACTTTCAGGAATTCTTAAGAAACCTGCGCAGTTCTCAAAGGCCTTCGGTCCGAGATATGGAACCTTTAAAAGTTCTTTTCTAGACTTGATGATGCCATTTTCATCTCTATATTTGACAATAGAATCAGCGATTTTCTTGCTGATACCAGAGATATGAGATAACAAAGCAACACTAGCAGTATTGAGATTGACACCGACATAGTTGACACAGTCTTCAACAACACCATCAAGGGCGGTCTTCAATTTCTTACCATCGATATCGTATTGGTATTGTCCAACACCGATGCTCTCCGGTGGAATTTTGACAAGTTCAGCAAGTGGGTCTTCAAGACGTCTTGCAATGGAGACAGCACTTCTCAAATTCGGTTCGAAATCCGGGAATTCGTCTTGAGCATCCTTAGTAGCTGACCAAATGGAAGCACCCGATTCAGAAACGATGATAATTTCAAGATCGTTGAATCCAGGAACGTTATTCTTGATATCTTTCAATAATTTTTCAGATTCACGGCTAGCAGTACCATTGCCTAAGGCGATGGTCTTTGTCTTATTCGCTTTCAATAATTCGACGATTTTATCTTTAGCAAGATTATAGGTATAACCGCTGCTTTGGAATGGATTTTTTAAGACATAAGTATCTAAAACTTTTCCAGATTCATCGATGAAAGCTAATTTACATCCGTGAGAGAAACCAGGATCAAAACCTAAGATTCTTCTATTTTTGAGAGGAGATTGAAGAAGAGTTGCTTTCAAGGATGTCTTGAATTCACCGATAGCTTCATCGCTAGCACTATCCATGAGAGTTGAGAATACTTCGTTATCGATACTTGGTTTGATAAGTCTTGAATAAGAATCTTCAACCATGGCTTCAAGTTCTTTTCTGTACGGAGTTTTGGTTGGAATTTCAAACATCTTGATATGATTTAAAATTCTTTCATCATCATAATTGAGCTTATAGGATAAAACCTTTTTGTTAGAACCACGATTGATAGCTAAAACATTGTAACCTTTTAAAGCTGAAATCTTTCTTTGATATTGAGCATAATTATCATAGGTTGCATCTTCGCTTTTCTCATCTTTAGTACAAGTTAATATACCGTTATCAAAAGCTAATTTTTTGATAAAAATACGATAATTTGGATTATCAGAGATGACTTCAGCTAAGATATCTAAAGCACCTTGAATGCATTTTGCAGTGGTATCATAACCTTCACAAACATACTTTTTAGCTTCTTCTTCAAGAGTTCCTGTCTTATCGGTCAAAATGAATTGACTGAGTGGTTCAAGACCAGCCTTTTTAGCTTTGGTAGCTTTGGTGAGTTTCTTAGGTTTATAAGGTCTATAATAATCTTCAACAGCTGCTAATGTTTTAGCTTCAGTGATCTTTTGAATGAGTTCAGGATCATCGATATTTTGTTCTTTTAAAGAAGCAAAAACAGTCTTTTTTCTATCTTCGAGACCTCTCAAATATGAAAGTCTTGTTTCGATATCACGCAAATTTTCATCGGTTAAACCACCGGTTACTTCCTTACGATAACGAGCGATGAAAGGAACTGTTGATCCTTCATCCATAAGTTGAATGGCTGTTTCGACATTTTTGACATTGAGTTTTAATTCGTCGGCAATTACTTGATTGATATCCATATTTTTCTCCTATTTTTCAATCGAATTCTTTTTATAAAAAGCTTTGTAATCAACACTTTTAAATAAGACACTGACAGTCTCATAATCATAATTTAAAGCAGCGTAAACGACAAAGCCAGAATAAACATTGTTCTTTTTATCGACCTTAGATTTATCGGATACGATTTTATATTCTGATTCGTAACCGAAGAATATGTATTTTGTCTCTTTTTCGTTTTTGAATTCTATCAAAGTTTTAACTTCATCCAAATCCTTCTCAAATGATTCAAATACAAAACTGTAATAATATTTATCTTCATTCTTCTCTTTTTTTAAAGTAGAAGTGAAAAAATCAGGTTCTTCTTCAAATTTCTCATTTTTTGATAAAAGAGAAACATCATTTTTCAATTCATCTTCATACGAAATAGTCACATCTTTTTTACAAGATGTGAATACAAAGATGGTACTGAATAAGATAAAGAGCGATTTTTTCATAGTCATATTATAACACAATGAATAAGAGCTTTAACTAGAAATAATACTTTATTTGTTAGTTATTTTTAACTTTATGAATTATTTAACTTTTTTTGTGATAAGATTATAGAGTTAGGAGAAAAAATATATGGAAGAAATTACACAAAAAGATTTAAGAGATTTTGAAAACAATTTCAACAAAGATGAAATTTTAAAAAATACCAGAAGAGCTGTCACTAAAAATGGTGTCTTTGCTTCTTGTATCGATGATGAAGTTTTAAGAGGAGCTATTCATAAATTCTCAATCGAAGTCGATTCTGGTGATGTCACCAATCAAAAACAAAGTGGTCGTTGCTGGATGTTTGCCGGTCTCAATGTTTTAAGAGGCATTGCCATCAAAAAACTCGGAGTTAAAAACATTGAATTTTCTCAAGCCTATCTTCAATTTTATGACAAATTAGAAAAAGCAAATTCTTTCTTAGACAAAGCCATTGAACTCAGAGATGAAGAAATCACAAGTCCGCTCAATAGACTCAATTTCTCACTTGGAAATGCTGATGGTGGTTATTGGTCTTATTTTGTCAATTTAGTCAAGAAATATGGTATTGTTCCAAAGGATAATATGCCAGAAACTGCAGTCAGTGAAGCAACTAATGAACTCAACAAAGTCTTAGGTGCCCTTCTCAATAAGGATGCAATGGTCTTAAGAGACAAATCAGAAAAAGGTATCACCAAAGGTGGTCTTTTGAAGATGAAGAAAAACATGTTGAAAGAAGTTTATCAACTTTTAGCATGTTCTTTAGGACTCCCACCAAAGAAGGTAGTCTTAGAATATTCACCGAAGAAAGAAGCTAAAGAACATTTGATCAGAACTGAATATGATTCACCACTTGATTTCTATAATTCATTGATCGGTGAAGATTTAGATTCATATATCTCCATTTCCAATGCTCAACTTCCAGGTTTTGAACAAGGAAAAGCTTATTATTCACCATGGCTTGATAATATCACCGGCGCTTCTCATGAAATCTATTTTGAAGTACCACTTCAAGTTATGAAAAAATCACTCATCAAATCTTTAAAGAATGGTGAATTAGCCTGGTTTGCAAGCGATGTCTCCGCTCAATCCTTAAGAAAGTCTGGTATCTTATTTAACGATACTTTCAAATTTGATGATACCTTCAAAATCGATACCAAGATGAAAAAAGGTATGAGACTTTACTACTATTCTTCTTATTCAAATCACGCCATGACCTTCACTGGTGTCAATCTTGTAAATGGTAGACCAAACAGATGGAAAGTTGAAAATTCTTGGGGAAAAGAAAACGGAGAGGCAGGATACTTTGTCATGGATGATGATTGGTTTGACAATTATGTCTATCAAGTTATCATCAAAAAAGATTACCTTCCTGAAGAGATTGTAAAATCTTATGAAGAAGCTATCAAAGAACCTGTTGAAACCGAGCCTTTCTATACAATTTTTGCAAGCTTAGACTAATTTAAATATTTAAAATTTATCATTTTAGCTTCCACTTTAATGGTGGAAGTTTTTCATATTACAAAAAGATACATTTTTATCATCTTCATCAGTTTAAAGAAAAATGTAATTCCTTATTGTAAAAGGTTAACTTTTATCGAGAATTTTTATATTTTTTAACTATTAAAAGCCCTTACATATTGATATAATGTTAAAAAAGGAGCTAAAAAATATGAAACTTGAAAACAAAGTCGCAGTAATCACAGGTGCATCTTCTGGTGTCGGAAGAGAAACCGCCCTTCTTTTTGCAAAAGAGGGATGCAATGTCATCGCTGTTGCAAGAAGAGAAGAAAGATTAATTGCTTTGGCAAATGAAGCAAATGAAAAAGGTTATAAAGGAAAGATTATTCCTTTTAAAGGCGATATATCTCTAGAAGAGACAAATGTTAAAATGATCGATTTTGCAATTGAAAAATTCAATCATTTCGACATTCTTATCAACAATGCTGGCTTGATGGATAACTTCGCTCCAGTTGATGAACTTGATTCTAATCTCATGAAAAGATTGATGGAAGTTGATGTCTATGGACCTGCTTATGCAACTAAAAAAGCTTGTCAAGAATTCCTCAAATCTAATGTTAAAGGAAGCATTGTCACAATCGCGTCTATCGCTGGTATATGTGGTGGTAAAAGCGGTTGTGCCTACACCATGGCAAAACATGCGGTCTTAGGTTTAGTAAAAAACACTGCTTTCAATTATCGAGATAAGCTTCGCTGCAATGCAATTTGTCCAGGTGGCATTCAAACTGAAATGGTCTCGCCTGAAATTTTTAAAAATGCATCCCAAAAAGGTTTGGCATCAGTCATGTTAGCTAGTCAATTCAACACACCGATGGCAACTCCTTTACAAATTGCAGAAATCGCTTTGTTTTTAGCATCTGATGATGCTTCAATCATCAATGGTGCTATTGTTACAGCTGATAGCGGTCTTACTACTTTCTAACTGATAAAAAGTCTTATCATTAAATTATGAATTTTCATAACTATATGATAAGACTTTTACTTTTAAATGAATTAAATCTTAATAAACAACTTTTTACTTCTTTTTATTTTTCTTATATTCAGCTTGTTTAATTTTAGCAGCTTGATACTTATTCATCTTTTCAGAATTTTCACTTTTGTTTTTCAATTCTTCTTTTTGCATTCTAAGTTTTCCAAGTTTAGAATTGATGATTACTTGAGATACAATCAAAGTGATCAAAGCAAAACCAAAGATTACGCTTCCTGAAATAACACAAGGTAATGATGAATAGGTGATAGAAGAAGAAAATGATAACTTTCCAAGACCAAAGACTAAATAGGCACCAAAGACTATTAAAGCAATGCAAGTAAGAGAAAAGAACATTCTAAAGTTATCTAATTTTTGTGCTTTTTCTTCCATATTATTTCACCACGATAGAGACGATCTTATTCTTGACAGCGATAACTTTAACAACAGTCTTGCCTTCGATGTTTGCTTTGACAGTATCCAAATCAAGAGCGAGTTTTTTAACTTCTTCAAGTTCTTCATCGCTGCAGTCTTTCTTAAATTCAACAGTACCACGAAGTTTTCCGTTGACTTGAACGGCATAATTGACTGGTTTTAAAGATAACTTGTTGAGATCGTATTCTGGCCATTTGACAAAGTCGATCATTCCTTCATATCCTAACAAGGAATAACATTCTTGGGCTAAATGAGGACAAATAGGTGCGATGAGTTGAGCTAAACCTAAAAGCATGCTCTTTGGTAATTTTTCAGCTTTATAGAAATCGTTGACACAGACCATAAGTTGAGAAATACCAGTGTTATAATGCATGATTTCAAAGTCTTCAGTAACTTTTTTAACTGTGAAATTATAGATATAATCCAAAGATTTTTCTTCTCCATCAGTCCATTTTGTAACAAAAGCTTCATCAGCATACATACGATAGAATTTATCTAAGAACTTCTTTGCACCTTTTGGACCATTTTCATTCCATGGAAGTGATTGATCAACTGGTCCTTTGAACATTTCATATAAACGCAAAGAATCAGCACCGAATTCATTGATGACATCATCTGGTGAAACAGTATTTCCTAAAGATTTTGACATCTTTTGTCCATCGCTTCCAAGGATCAATCCTTGATGATATAACTTCTTAAATGGTTCTGTGGATTCAAAAACACCGATATCATGTAAAAATTTATGCCAGAAACGAGCGTATAACAAGTGAAGAACGGCGTGTTCTGCACCACCGACATAGACATCGACTGGAAGCCAGTGATCGAGAAGTTTCTTATCACCGATTTCTTTATCGTTCTTTGGATCGATGAATCTAGCATAATACCAAGAACTACCTGCCCATTGTGGCATAGTATTAGTTTCTCTTTCAGCCTTTTTACCATCGATTGTAGTATTGACCCAATCAGTTTCTTTAGCAAGCGGTGGTTTGCCATCTCCTGCTGGCTTATAGTCTTTCATCTCTGGTAAAACAAGAGGTAATTCATCATAAGGAACAGCTTTAGTAGTTCCATCTTCTAAATGCAAAATCGGTATCGGCTCTCCCCAATAACGTTGACGAGAGAATAACCAATCTCTGAGTTTGTAATTGACCTGATAACGACCTTTATTTATTTCGATGAGTTTTTCAGTGATTGCTTCTTTTGCTTCTTCATTATTCATTCCATCAACAAAGGAAGAATTGATATGTTTTCCATCGCCTTCAAATGCTGAAGAAGAAACATCACCTTCGATAACTTGAATCATTTCAAGATTGTGTTTCTTTGCAAAATCATAATCTCTTTGATCATGAGTTGGAACTGCCATAACAGCACCTGTTCCATAAGTAGCAAGAACATAATCTCCGATATAGACTGGAACTTTTCTTCCATTGATTGGATTGATGGCATAAGAACCTGTGAATACACCTGTTTTTTCTTTGTTAAGAGAAGTTCTTTCCAAATCAGACTTACTTGCACAAACCTTAATATATTCTTCTACTGCACTTCTTTGGGACTCGGTTGTGAGTTCTTTGACAAGTGGATGTTCAGGAGCTAAAACTGCATATGTACATCCAAATAAGGTATCTGCTCTTGTTGTGAAGACATCAAAATGCTTTTCGCTATCAACAATATCGAATTCAACAACAGTACCTTTAGATTTTCCTATCCAATTTCTTTGCATAGTGAGAGTGGATTGTGGCCATTCGATAGTGTCAAGTCCTTCTAGAAGTTTATCGGCATAGGCAGTGATTTTTAAAACCCATTGTTTCATCGGTTTTCTTTCAACTGGGAATCCACCTCTTTCACTTTTGCCATCGATGACTTCTTCGTTAGCTAAAACAGTACCTAAAGCTGGGCACCAATTGACTAATCGATAATCTTCATAAGCGAGATTCTTCTCATATAATTTTTCAAATATCCATTGAGTCCACTTATAATAAGAAGGAGAAGAAGTTTCAATCTCTCTATCCCAATCATAAGAAAAACCAAGGCGTTTTAACTGACGTCTAAAATTTGCGATGTTCTTTTCAGTATAAATACCAGGATGTTGATTGTTCTTAATAGCAAATTGTTCAGCTGGTAATCCGAATGCATCATATCCGATTGGATGAAGAACATTATATCCTTGAGCTCTTTTCATTCTTGCAAGAGCATCAGTTGCAGTATATCCTTCAACATGTCCAACATGTAAACCAACTGCACTTGGATAGGGGAACATATCTAAAACATAAAATTTTGGTTTAGAGAAATCATAGGTATCAGTTCTATATAACTTTGATTCTTCCCAAACTTTCTCCCACTTTTGTTCAATTTCTTTAAATTCGTAACTCATAGTAGCCTCCAAAGTCTTAACTTATGAATTATAACATTTTCAAAATATAAATTATTATAAATTCGTTTAATTTATCAATTTTTATTCTCCACAACATATAACCTGTTAAAAGTTTTTAAAATTTATATTGAAAACTTGTATTCCGTTTGATATATTATTTTTTGCATGTGTGTAGCACGTAAATACAAATTGGTCTGATGACGCTCTTTAAGTAGCCTAGCTATAAAGGCGAACAACGTTCATCCGCAATCTTGGAATTCTACGCTCTTACTTATGCTCCAGCATAATGAAAGGAGAAATTAAATATGTCACGTTACACTGGACCAGTCTGGAGACAATCTAGACGTTTAGGCTATTCCGTATTAGGAAACGGCAAAGAACTTGCCAAGAGACAAACAGTTCCTGGACAACATGGATCTGCAAGAGCCAAGAAAAAGACTGAATATGGTCTTCAAATGGCTGAAAAACAAAAATTAAGATTCACCTATGGTGTTTCTGAAAAGCAATTCCAAAGACTTTTCAAAATCGCAAAAGCTGATAAGAAAGTTCAAACCGGTCTTAAATTCTTACAAATTCTCGAATCAAGACTTGATAATCTTGTCTATCGTATGGGATTTGCTACAACTAGAAGACAAGCTAGACAACTCGTTTGCCATGGACATGTCACTGTCAATGGAAAGAAAGTTGATATCCCATCTTATTTAGTTGAACCAAATGATGTCATCTCTTTCAAAGAATCTGATAAGAATCTTAAAGTTGTTCATGAAGCTATTGATGCAAAGCCATCAATTCCAGCTTATGTTACAGTTGATGCTAACAAGGTTGAAGGAACATATGTTCGTTATCCAGAAAGAAACGAACTCACTTCCGAAATCGATGAAGCTCAAATCATTGAATTCTACAACCGTAAGCTCTAATCTTAATTATCAATTGGTTAGCATATGCTAGCCAATTAAATGGCGGATATGGTGAAGTGGTTAACACACCCGGCTGTGAACCGGTTACGCGGGGGTTCGAGTCCCCTTATCCGCCCCATTTCAGTAAATTATGTCCGATACAAGAGTGTCGGGCTTTTTTTATGCCAAAATA
>CAVEQA010000031.1:0-14143 GCA_963617725.1 Paludibacteraceae bacterium | reverse complement strand
TTTATCTTAATTATCATATACGCATGCTCATTGATTTAGGAGGTTAAAGCTATGAAAAATGATTTCGAAAAATTCAAGAAAAAGGTAATGCGAGAACACCTTATTTATTCTATTATTTGGGCTGTTTGTGCAGGTTTAGTTGGTGCTGGTGTAGCACTTATGATTCTTATCTTTACTTATAAGAAAGCTCCAGCATATGCATATCCACTTATTGTTAGTGCTGCTGCTATTGTTGTCGCTGCGGTTTCCTTCATACTTGTATATAGATTGAGAAAGCCAAGTGATACTAAAATCGCTCTTAGAATTGATAAGAGTCTTGGAATGAATGAAAAAGTTGCAACAATGATTGAATTCCAAGATAAAGATGGAATTATCATCAACAAACAAAGAGAAGATGCAAGTGCAAAGCTTTCTACAAAGACAGTTAAATCACTTCCAGTCAAACTTCATGTTTGGACTCTTCCTTTAATTGTTATCAGTGGTGGATTATTTGCTGCAAGTTTCTTTACTCCTTCAAGCAACAATCCAATTGTTGATTATTATAAGGACAAGGTTGTTGATCCTAACACTGTCGATAGTAAAACATCTGATGAAATTGACAAAATTAAAGATAATTTAGACAAAATCAATGGTGCTGACAATGATTTTAATAAAGAAGTTGATAAAATTCTTGATGATTTAGAAAAAGATCTTGAAGGCGATGATGATGTCGAATCTCGTGAAGATAAAATCGAAGACGCTAAAGACAAAATCGATGATGCCTTAGATAAAGCTAATAATAATGATGAAATTGGCGATGAACTTTCAAAGTCTGAAGATGAGGCTTTAAAAGAATTAGGCGAAGCTATCAAGAATAATGATGTCGATGGTATTGATGCTGCTTTATCTAAACTTAAAGATGAATTAAAAGATCTTTCTGGTATGGCTCTTGCTAACAAACTTCAAGAAATCGCAGATGAAATCAGAGAAGCTCTTGAAAATTCTTCTATTCCAGAAGGTGATCCAACAAGAGATGCTTTAAATGATATTGCAGATTCTTTTGAAGAATTATCAAAGCAAATCGAAGAAGAAGAAAATGATCCTAATGCATCTCAAGAAGATAAAGATAAAACTAGCGAACAAGCTAAAGATGATGCTAATAAGTCTCTTGATGAAAACGGCGATAAAATAAAAGAAGACGCTGAACAAGAAAAGAAGAATGAAGAAGCTGCCGAAGATGCCAAGAAAGAAATGGATGATTTAAAAGATCCAACTGACGATTCTGAAAAACAAGACGGTGAAAAACAAGACGGTGAAAAACAAGACGGTGAAAAACAAGACGGCGAAAAGCAAGACGGCGAGAAACAAGACGGCGAGAAACAAGACGGCGAGAAACAAGATGGTGAACAAACCAGTGGAAGCCAAGATGGTGAAAAACAAGATGGTTCTCAACAAGGTAGTGGTTCTCAACAAGGTAGTGGTTCTCAACAAGGTTCTGGAAGTGTCTCTGGCGAAACAAGTTCTGGTGGTAACGTAGGCAATACTCCTACCGGTGGTGATGGTGCAACCAAGTATACTGGAAATGATAAAGTTTACACCGAAAATGGTTCAAAAGAATATGGCGATGTCATCGATGAATCTAATCGTGATGCTAACAAAGATAATGACGCCTCTGGTGAAACCGATGGCGGAGATGATGATATTTCTGATTTATTAAAAGATTATTATCAATATCTCTATGGTGACGAAAAACAAAATCCTTAATCAAAATTATTCGATACGATAAGAAAAATAAAAAATATTCAATGAGGAAAACTATAAATGGAAAACGAACAAATTATTGCAGAATTTGCTGAATCTGTAGGAAAAATTAAAACTGAGCTTCATAAGGACGTCGTCGGTCAAGAAGAAGTTATCGATGCTGTTGTAATCGCTGTTATTGCAGGCGGTAACATTCTTCTTGAAGGTGTCCCAGGAACTGGTAAAACACGTTTGGTTAGATCTTTAGGACAAACCTTGAATCTCCCATTCTCTCGTATTCAGTTCACACCTGATCTTATGCCAAACGATGTTACTGGTTCCAACATCATCCGTAAAGATGAAAATGGTAACCTTGTAACTTCTTTCCAAAAAGGTCCTATCTTTGCACAAATTATCTTGGCTGATGAAATCAACCGTGCTACTCCAAAGACTCAATCAGCTATGCTTGAAGTTATGCAGGAACATAAAGTTACAGTTGGTGGTGTCACTTATCCTATGCAAGAACCATTCTTCGTTCTTGCTACTGATAACCCAATTGAACAAGATGGTACTTATCCACTTCCGGAAGCTCAAATGGACCGTTTTATGTTTAAGGTCATCATGACCTTCCCAACAATTGCTGAGCTTGGTCAAATCGTCAATATGACACAAAAGTCTCTTGCTGAAAGTGCTGAAAGTGTTGTTGATGGCGAAACTATTCTCAAGATGAGAAAGTTAGCTCAAGAAGTTCCAGTTATTCCAGAAATCGTAGATTATGCAATGACTATTGTTGAAAAAACTCATCCAGAATTAGATGGTACATCTGATACTGCTAAGAAATATATCCGTTATGGTGCCTCTCCTCGTGCTGCTCAAGCTCTTATCACTGGTGCTAAAATTCGTGCTTTAATCCATGGAAATTACAATGTTTCCTATGATGATATTGATGCTCTTTGCTATCCAGTCTTAAGACACCGTTTAAAAATTAATTACAATGCCATTAATGAAGGTTTAGATATCGATAAAGTTATCGGACTCCTCATCAAAGAAACTAGAAAGAAGCTTTAAAATGAAAAACGTGATCGACGAACAATTTCTCCAGCAATTGGAATTATTTACTCTCGCAGTTAAGGATAATGTCGCCGGTCTTTTCGGTGGTAACCATAAATCAAAAAAATATGGTTCATCTTGTGAATTTGCTGATTATAGAGATTATATCGAAGGTGATGATATCACCAAAATCGACTGGAATCTCTACGGCAGATTTGAAAAGATGTATTTAAAGCTTTTCCTTGATGAAAGACAAATGCAAACTAGAATTTATATCGATGGTTCTACTTCTATGTCTTTCTATCAAAAAGATGAATTGGCAATTAAATTAGCTTCTACTCTTGCTTACTTATCCGTCAAGGATATGGATAAAGTTTCAATTTATGTGATTCATGATGGTTATGCTGAACCAGTTATTGAAAACCTTGTTGGCAAAGATTCCTATATGAATGAAATCTCTGCTTTAAACAAAGTTACTTTTGATGGTTCAGCTAGCTTATCTGAGGCAATAGTTCGTTCTATGGTTGGATATGGTGACGGAAGATCTATCATCATATCTGACTTTCTTTCTGAAGAAAATTATCAAGACGCTATTGACTATCTTCGTTCTAAAAGAAGAGATGTCTTGTGTCTTCAAATTTTAGGAAGAGAAGAACTCAACCCTCTTGCTAGAGGAAGAATGATTCTTCGTGACTCTGAACAAGATGAAAAGTTCTATAAGAACAATATTGCTCGTGATGTATTACAAGCTTATCAAAAAGCGATTGAATATGTCACCACAAGAATTGAAAAATTTTGTATGTCAAGAGAAGCTGATTATTTGTTGATTTCTACTGAAGATTCTATGAAAGAAATATTCCTTAATAAGATGGTTCAAAGGGGGATTATCCAATGACATTTTTATATCCACTTGCCTTCCTTGTCCTTCTTGCTATTCCGGTTCTCATTGTAATTTATATTCTTAGAAACAAATATAAAGAAGGAAGAGTTGCTTCTACATATCTTTGGGAAATTTCTCAAAAATTCCTTAAAAAGAGAAATCCTCTTAATAAATTCGAACATTTATTAGCTCTCATCATTCAATCTCTTACTATTTTTGCTTTAGCTGTATGTTTAGCTCATCCACAACTCACATTAAAAGGACAAGCTGATAATATCACTTTTGTTCTTGATACAAGTGCATCAATGCAAATTGTTGATAATGGAACAACTAGATTTGAAAAAGCTAAAAACGCTATTAAAAAAGCTGCAAATGATTCTAAAGACGGTTCAAAATTCACTCTTGTAACCGCTGGAAATGAGAGCAAACTTGTATGCTTATCTGTTGAAGATAAAAGTAGATTTGAAATGTTTGTTGATTCAGTCTCAGTTACTGATTTAACTTCTGACTTAGAAGAATCAATGAATACTGCTCAAAAATATTTATCTGATGGAACTAGCAATAAAGTTTATTTAGCTACTGATAAGAAATTTGAAGATGATAGTCTTCAAAATGTTGAACTAATTGATGTTTCAAGTGATGCTATCAACTATTCTATCAATAATGTAAATTATTCTTATAATAGTAAAGCTGAACTTGTTATCACAGGTGATGTTTATGGATATGGTTATACTGTTCCAGAAGATGTCATCAACTCTACTGACTCAACAGTCAGAGAAAAATATTGTACAAAAGTTAGATTCTATTTAAATGGCGTTAAAGGGAAATGGACAAGTGTTTTCACAGTCAACGACCAAAAGAATTCCTTTGAAGTCAACCTTGGTAGTGATATCAAAGAAGATAATTTAAAAGAAATCACTTGTACGATTGAAAATGAAGATGTTTTAGCCAAAGATAATTCCTTTACAATTTATAACAACTCTAAAGTTGGAACAACAAATGTTCTTATTGTTGGAACTGCTAATAACTTTATCAAAGGTTTCTTTGAAGCTAATAGTTCTACAAATTACAAAATCATTTCTTCTTCTAGTTATACTGGTAAAGAAGGATATGATATCACTGTCTTTAGCAAGTATACACCAACTGTTTTACCTTCAACTGGTGCTGTTTGGTTTATCGGTTGTACAGATAGTGTAGAAGGAGCTGGTTTTATCGCTCAAAACACCTATGATTTAGATGAAGCTGGTCATCTTAAATATACTAATGATTCTTCACTTCTTTATAAACAATTGACTGATAAAACTGCAAATAATGATATCATTGTTTCTCAATATACTCGTTTCACAATTGATGATGATTTAACTCCTATTTTAACTTATAACAATCTTCCTGTTGTTTTTGCAGGTAAGAATTCAAAAGGTCAAAGAGAAGTTAATATCGGATTTGATATTGAAAAAAGTAACATCTCAATGAAATATGATTTCTTAAGATTGCTTTTCAACTTTACAAAATATAGCAATCCTAAAGTCATGACTAAATTCGATTATAACGTCGGTAGTAAAACTACATTCTCTCTTCCAGATAATCTTGATAGAATCACTATCACCACTCCAGCTGGAAAAGAAGAAACTATCGAAAAAGGCAATGATGATTATTCTGAATATACTTTTGAAGAAGCTGGAACTTATGATATAAAAGTCTTATATTCTAGTTCTTCTCAAGCTGATGAAGAGATGAAAGTCTATTCTTCATTTTTGAAAGAGGAGGGGGATCCTCTTGTAGTCGAAACTAAGAGCTACAAACTTGCAATAAAAGATGATGCAAAGAAAGGTGACGCTATTTACGATACTTTACTTTGGGTTGTCATCGCCTGTGCAGTACTCTTTGCTACCGACTGGATCCTATATGCACATGAACAATATTAAAGTTACAAATCCTTATCTAGCATTCATTGCAATCCCTCTAGTCATTGCAATTGTTGTTGGTTTTTTCTTACTTCCTAAATACAAACGTAAGTCGACTAAAAATTTGATTTCCTTAGGTCTTCACTTCTTGATGGTGGCTACTCTTACTCTAACCTTTATTGATATAAGATTCCTTCATACTAGTGAAAATACTGAGATGGTCATCTTAGCTGACTGCTCTGAAAGTACAAGAGAAAATATTGATACTTTAGATAGCACCATCAGTGATATTTATAATCAAGGTAAAGGAAAAGGCTATAAAGTTGGTGTTGTAGCTTTTGCTTCATCAGCTGATAACATTGTTAAAATTGGTGATTCTTATCGTTCAGGTAAAATCAAAGATGTCTTTGAAAGTGATAGCTTTGATAAAACAAGTACTGATATTAAAACTGCTTTAGATTATTCTAAAGATTTATTCTCTGAAAATAGTGTTAAACGTTTAGTTCTTGTCTCTGATGGAAAAGAAACTGATGATTCTGCAATTGATTCAATCGAATCTTTAATTAATTCATCAATCACTGTTGATGCTGTTCTTCTTGATTCAAAAGAAGGCGATGAAATAGCTATCACTGGTCTAGAATATACTGATCATTGTTTCTTAAATAAACCTCAAACTGCTAAAGTTAGTATTTATTCTCATAGTCAAACCACAGCTAAAATTGAACTTCTCAGCGGTGGTGAAATTAAACAATCTAAAGATGTTGATCTTGCTAAAGGTATGAGTGTTTACTCATTTGATTTACCATCTGATCAAGTCGGTACTTTCAAATATGATGTTAAAGTCACTCCTCTTACTGGAAATACTGATAAGTACGAAGAAAATAATCAAAAGTCTTTTGAACAAGATTTCACTGATGAAATCAATGTCTTACTTTTATCAAACACTTCTGCTGATTTAAATGCCATCAAGGCTATGAATCTTTATACAGATAAGGCTAAGATTGATGCTTATTATTCGACTAGCGACTATCCTTATACATTAGAAGAGTTTATGAAATACGATGAAATCATTCTCTCTGATGTCAACATCTCTGAAATTGGTTATTCTGATGAATTTGTCACAAATTTAAACACTGCTGTTAAATATTATGGCAAGAGTTTGATCACTTATGGTGCAACTTATTCTGCTGCAAGTGGTGATTATGTTAAAACATATAATGATATGTTGCCTGTCCAATATGAATCTGATGAACCAAAGGCTTTAATTCTTTTAATCGATGTCTCTTACTCTATGGAAGGCGATAAACTTAAACAAGCAAAAGCTGGTGCTATTGCCTGTCTTGATTTGTTAGGTGAAAAAGATTATATCGGTGTTGTCACGTTCTCTGATAATACCAATGTTGTTGTCGGTCTTACATCTGCTAAAAATAAAAGTGCAATTACTTCTAGAATTAATAGAATCACAGTTGAAGGCTCTACAACAATGAAACCTGGACTTGTCAAATGCGATGAAATGCTCAGTGGTTCAGATTTTGAATTTAAAAATGTCATTTGCTTATCTGATGGTATGCCATTTGATGATGAGAAAGATTTAAGAACTCAAGTTTATAAGATGGCAGCTAAAAACATTTCCGTTTCTTTCATTAATATTGCTTGTAATGATAAAGATGCTATTAAATTATTAACAACATTAGCTCAATATGGAAATGGTGCTTATTATTATGCAAGTAGTGCAAGTACTGTTATTAGAATTATTGAATCTTCTGTCAGTGAAGAAATTACTAATAAAGCAATTGAAGAAGATACAACCATTCAAGTTCATGTCGCTGATGATGGAACTTTAAAAGATGTCGATACATCTGGTTTCACCTCAATTGGTGGATACAATTATTGCCGTATGAAAACACTTTCAACGACAGTTCTTACAGTTCAATATCAAACTGAGTCTGATTTTTCCAAGGTTATGACGATTCCATTATACGCTTATTGGGATTTTGGAAATGGTAGAGTTTCTTCTTTCACTTCTTCTTTAAGTGGAAGTTGGACAAAGAATTTTAGAAGCAAAGAAGCTGGTATTAAATTCTTCCAAAATGCAACTAATGAATCTCTTCCAAAAAGAAAGACCTTTAACAATATGGACTTCACTTATACAACTAAGGGAAAGTCTACTGATGTTGTCTTGACTTCAAATGATGGTGATAAAACTGCAACTGTTAAAATTGAAGTTACTGCTCCTGATCAATCAGTCGCTAGTTACGATATGATATTCGATGGAACTTCTTATATTTCTACTATTAATACTTCAATAATTGGTGAATATACTGTTAAACTTTCCTATAAAGGTAGTGCTGAAGGCAGTAAAGAAGAATCTTATTCTTATCCACTTTTCTTCGATTATTCTTCTGAATTTGATACTACTAATGGTGTAGACAATACTCTTCTTTATAATTTGTCCAAACAAAATGGTAATTACTATAAAGGTAGTTATAAGCTCGAACTTCTTGATTCTGAATTACAATTTAGAAGTTATAATTCATCTATGTTATGGTTCTTACTTGCCACAGTTATCATCTTCTTAATTGATGTCTTAGTTCGTAAATCTGACTTCAAAAAGAAGAAAAAACAACCAAAAATCAAGGATGTAGGTTCATTCAATTAATAATATTCCTGGCTAGAAAACTCTAGTCAGGAATTTTTTTAAAATGCTGATTAAATATAGAATTTTCCATATATTTTTGTTTTAATATCTTTCCTATATTTATATAAAAATAGATATAGCAAACACTAATTAAAAAAGTTGAAAAAAACATTAAAAAAATATTGCAACTAGGTTTAATGTTTGATAGAATAAACAAGCGCTGAAATTCAGGGATGCTTAGCTCAGCGGTAGAGCATCGCCTTTACACGGCGGAGGTCAGGGGTTCGAACCCCTTAGCATCCACCATTTATTCAGTGTTTGATGGGCGAGTAGCAAAGTGGCCAAATGCGGCAGACTGTAAATCTGTTGACTTTCGTCTTCGGCGGTTCGAATCCACCCTTGCCCACCACTTTCTTTAATTCAAAACACATTGTGTTTTGTCCAGTTGATGGAAATAGCTTGGGGCATAGCCAAGCGGTAAGGCAGCAGACTTTGACTCTGCTATGCTGAGGTTCGAATCCTCATGCCCCAGCCATTATTATTCCATTATCTGACCCGCTAGCTCAGTGGTAGAGCACTTGACTTTTAATCAAGGGGCCACGGGTTCAAGCCCCGTGCGGGTCACCATTCGTTTTGCCCGAGTGGCGAAATCGGTATACGCACAGGATTTAAAATCCTGCGGTGTCAAAAACCATGCCGGTTCAAGTCCGGCCTCGGGCACCACTCTAAAAATAATGATTCCTTGTTTATCAAGGAATTTTTCTTTTTATATTTATTTAGTATTATTTGATTTATAATAGTTACTGTTTTTTGGAGGCTTTAATATGAAATTTAAATCATCGATTTTAGTGTTGACTTCTCTTTTATTTTTGACTTCTTGTGGTGATAATTCTTCTAGCGTTAGCAATTCTAAAAATAGCGTTGTTGATAGCACTTCAAATAAGAATTCTATCTCTTCTACTGATTCTAATAAATCTGATTCTACTTCGAAAGATACGACTGTTCCATTCGTCAAGAAAGAACTGACTGTCGATAATATTTACAATGATTTTTTATCTCTTGGTAGCAAAGGTAATTTCACCATTGAATACAGTGATGATTTAAAAGATATTTACACAGAGGACTATGTCATTTTGAATAGTTCTGATGTTTCTTATTTCAAAGCTAAAACTATTTATCAAAATGGTAAAGTCGGTGTTTATAAGGCTAATCAATCATTTGATGATTCCACTGGTTATACTTCTTTTAAATTAGCTCATTTAATGATGGGAGAAGATAGTCAAGGCTATGAGTCTAATGAACCGCTAACTGATTTCCATACCATCAATAAATTCAATTATTTATACAACGATAATTACGGGGCTAAAAAAGATGATTTGAAACTCTCAAGTGATGGAAAACAAATCACTCTTGATTATGTAACTGGCGAAGATAATAGAATGTTCTCAGTTGTCTGTTTGATGTTTGCAAATAAGAACAATGTCGTTTCAGGAGCTGTCAATCATATTTCTATCAGTTATGATGAGAAAAATAATATCGTTGTCTCTTTTTCTTTGAAGAACGGTGATACCTATACTAATCCTAGTGAATTTGCTTCTGGTACTATTAAAGATATCAATACTAGCTACGATGATGAGGCTGTTGAATTCGCTAAGACCATCGATTCTAAAGTCGGAAGTCAAACCTTCTCTTATTACAGCACTTACAGCATCAGAAATGCCTATTTATCGACGAATACTGATCTTAAGGTCAATTTTATCGATGAAGATAAAAGCGTTGATTATGGCACTTATAAACTCGATTATAATCCCTATAAGATGCACATCGTCAACAGTGATAATTCTGAAACCTTCATCAGAAGAACTGAATCTGGTGCTGCCTATATTCAAGGCATCAATGCTTTGAATCAAGTATATGATGAAACATATTATGCTCAGAATTATTCAACTTTGACCTGGGGATATAAAAACTTCGATTTTGAAGGCTTCAGATATGATGAAGATGAAAATGCCTATGTCTATTTAGGATTGAACGCTGGTATCACTTTAGAATCTATCACTCATTTAGGTCTTTCAGCGATGGAATTTGATAATGTCAAACTCTATATCGAAGATGATCAAATCTCTAAGATTGTCGCAACTACTAGTTCTAGTTACACTCAAGTTTCAGAGACTGAATACGCGAATATTTCCTATACTTTCACTGTCGATATTGTCGACTATAGAACGATTTCTGAGCCGAGTGTTTATAGTGTCTTATCTTCGACTTCAAAGATTCAAAATGTCTTCAACAAAGTCAATGATAGCGATAATACGACCTTTAAAACTGTCGCTTATGAATGGTATCAAGGGACTGATACTAAAGCTTTAACTCCTGTTGTCACTACTTATTACACTCATGATGTTGTCTATAAAGAGACAGCAACTAAGGTCAAAGATGGAACTTCATATATCACTAAGAAGACTGGTTTTGGTCAATATCAAGTGAGAGATGAAGAAGGTAATCCAATCGGTGTTAAATTGTTCAAAGTCAAAGAAGATGGGTCAGTTCTTCCTCGTTCTGAAATTATTTATGGAAAGACTTTGAAAGACTATTGGATCAATATCAGCGCTTCTCCTCTTGTTTATGAACTCAATAGCAATGTCTTATCTCCAAGAAGCGGTATGACTGGAAATAAGCTCAAAGATTATCTTCCAATCTCTCATACTAGATTTGAAGCTCAAGAAGGAAGTATGGCAAATGGCGGTGATTATACCGGTATGAGTTTCGATTTGAAAAAAGACGGAACAGAAGTCACTGATGAAATTGAATCATTCCATTATTATTATGGAGTAAGTTTAGGATTCAATGGAACATATTCTGGTACTGGTATCACTGAATTCACTTATGGAACAAGCGAAAATCCAATCACAGTTTCTGAATCTCTTATGAACTCTTTAAAGACAATGTCAACCTTTAAGATACCTACTAAATGGAGTGAATGCACTTCTAGTGAAATCTACAATCAATTAGTTCTTTTTTATCAAGGAAAGAAGAATAGATATGGTGTTGATGTAAATGTCGATAGAGATATTCCATATCTCTTCGATGACGATCTTGATGAATCCTGGCAGTATTATATCGGACAACTCAAGAATACAAAGGATTTGAATATCAATCATCAAGTCAGCGATATTATCAATGATGGTGATATCAATAACTACAACGCTAAATATGAAGTTTTGCTTAAAAATAATGCTGATTATACCTACACTGATAGTTCGACAAATCCGAATTTCCCAGGACCATATTATTATGTCAATGGCGATATTGTCATTTCGATGACTGCAAGTACATATGGTGGTATTTATTTCTTCACTGCCATTCCAGATTATTCTAAATAATGAAAGGAAAAATAATCATGAAAAAATCTATATTCTCACTTTTAACTTTAGCATCTCTTTCTCTTTTGACTGGATGCTTTGATTCTTCTACTTCTACTTCAAAAACAAGTACTAATCCGACTTCTCAAACAAGTCAAAAGACTTCTGATAGTAAAAAATCAGATACTGCTAGTAATTCTAATAACTCTACTAGTTCTAATAAGACAAATACTAATTCCTCTGATTCTGTCATTCCAGAACCAGAAGTTAAAAAAGCAGTTGTCTCTAAAGTTTACAATTTAGTTTCTAAATCTACTTTGAGTGTCAAAGAAGGCGATGAATTAGATGTTGGAGATAATGTTATCACCTTATCTTTTGAAGAAGCTCAAACTGGCGTCGAATACGAAATCTTAGTCAATAAAACCGTCGCTACCATGGTCAAGAGCGATGATAATAAATCATTCTCATATACTTATAAAGCAAGTGAGGGTGAAAGCCTTATTATCGCTGTCATTTTAAAGCAAGCAACAGATGAATCAGGTTATGCTATCACTTATATAAATGGTGATCATTATACAGTTTTAGGTATCACCTCTGGAGCTAAGTATAAAGCCTATTTTGATGATGAAAATTGGGAATCATACGATATCGTTTTTGCTGTCATTCCTGATGTTGGATATCATGTTAAGAATGTCAAATTAGGTGATAGTGATATCAATTCAAAAGATAACAATATCACATATTCAATTTCTGAATACGATTCTTTTGATTCAGATAAAACTCTTACTGTTGAAGTTGAAACAGTTGAAAGCCATACAATCACCTATGTTGGAAATACAGCTGAAAATGGTGTTGATGTCACCTCTTCTACTCTTCCAACTACTTTCACAGGTTATGATGTTGTCAATTTCAAATTCATTGCATTAGATGGCTATGCTATTACTGATGTCACTTTCTCTGATGATTCAATTTATAGTTATGATTCATTTTCTGATTATAATGTTGTCTTACCAAATGCTGATATCACAGTTACCATTGTCACTGCTAAGAAAGTAGCATTGAGATATCAAGCAAACGAACACATTCACGATGTAGAATTCTATGCTGGAATCAATTATTTATCTAGTGATCTCGCTTCTGGAAAAGATAAGATAACTGACTTTATTCCTAGCGATAGAAATCAATTCTTTGTCATCTTCAATTGTGATAGCGATTATAAACCAACTGGAATCGAAGGCTCTGTTGATGGTGGTGCTAACGGATATAATGAACGTGTTAAAACAAGTGATGGCAAATATGTCTTCCGTACATATCTCTTTAAGGATTGTGAACTTGTCTTCAATCTTGCTAGCATGAAGACTGTCTCTTTAGATACTTCTTCAACTGGTGTTTCTTTAGTCTTTGATAACGATAAGACTCAATATTTCCAAGGTGATTCTGTCGGATTTGATATCATAAGAGATGATGAAACAAATACCAAAGTTGGTGAAGTTACTTATTCATTTGTAAATACTGATGGTCAAACTGAGACAACAGTTATCACTCCAAGTACTGGCAGTGATCACTCTTATTATTTCACAATGCCGGATGCTGATGTCACTATCAAAGTCACTTTGATTCAAGTTTCTAAAGTTACACTTTCTTACACCAATAACGCATCAACCTATATTAAGAAGGTCAGTTTCACAGGCGCTAATTCTTCTGCAAATTTAAATAATACCACTACTTCTTCTGATTCCTTTGAAAAAGGAGAAACAGTCAACATTAAGATAACTCCTACTGATGATCACTCTAAAAAGTTGAAAGTCGTATTCACTGATTCTAAAGCCAATAAGACAGAAATTAAGTTGACAACTGATTATAGTTTCAAAAGATATACTGGTTCCTTCACTTTGACTGATGCGGGAACTATTTCTATCGAAGTCGGTGATGAAGCAACCGTTAGAAATGTCACTGCAAATGTATGTGATGGCATTGAAATTGAATATTATAATTCATCTAAAACCAAGGTTTCTGATTTAGGAAGTCTTTATGATTTGGATATTTTCTATTTCACCTACAAATACACAAGTGATTCTGATGATAGAACAATGAAATATAGCGTCACTCAAAACGGTGAAGTTTATACTTGTTCAAGTGATACAATCAATAATGAACAAGTTTTCAAAGTTCTTGTCAAAGGTGATGTTGTAATCAAAGTTGAAGAAGATACTGTCGAAACTGTTTCCTTAACAATCACTGGTGTCACTGAATTGGATGATGATGTTTTATTCACAGCTGATGACGATCCTATCGATATTACTAAAGGTAAGATTGAAAAGAATAGTTTATTCTATTTTGATGGTTCTTCTTGTGGTGTTACCATAGGAACTGTAACAATCGGTGGTGTTGTTACAAAAGGAGATTATTCTATCGGTGACGGTTTTAATCCATATTATAAAGCTACTGGTGATGTAGTCATCAATATTGTATCCGAAGCATAAATATTAAGTTAATAGCTGTTATGAAATCGCATTACAATGCTGTTTCTAACAGCTTTTTTGATGCTAGCAATTTGAAATAATATACATAAATATGATTTTAATTTTTT
>CAVEQA010000030.1:4240-14474 GCA_963617725.1 Paludibacteraceae bacterium | reverse complement strand
ATCTTGATGAGGTTATATATATCTCATCTTTTACAACATCTGAGATGATGATATTAGCTAACTTTTCATTCTTATCAACTAAATATTCACATGGTAATTTATCTGTGACAATAGCATTTAAATCTTCGTCATATCTTGGAAATAATTTATAGCCTTTGGAATTTTTAGGACAGGAGATAAGACCGCTTGTACACATAGAACAGATTTCATCATCTTCGAGATAAAAATAAATTTTTCCTGCTGATTTATTGAAGGTATCTTCATTTTTCAAAAGTGGTTCAATTTTACTTTTACATCTTATAGAATTGTTTAGTCTTTCTCTAACTTTATTTACAAATTCACTCTCAGTCTTCTTATCGACTTTTATCGGAGTGAATTCATTTTTAAATGATAATAATTTATCAGTGATTTTCTTTTCTTCTTCGTTCATAAGCCTAATTCCTTTACTAAATCATCTAAGTCTTCTTTCTTATCAGTGACTTCTTTGATTTCTTCATCTTTATTATCATCTTTCAATTTATATTTGCTGTTCTTAATCTTTTTCATCTCATAGTTTCTATTTGATAAGAACACCATCGCATCATAACAATTTGTGATATTATTAGAACTCAATGAATAAACTACTTTTTCAATATATTTTTCTCGGAATTCATTATTGGTATTTTTCAATGAATAATGCAATGCAACATTCAAAACTGAATCAGAGATATTCAAATCATTTTTTATCTTAGCGATAAAATCTATCATAAATTTTGATGGTTCAGCATTGAAATAATAAGCCAATAATTCTTTTGGAGTGATACTTGTGAAGATTTTGATCAATTTTCCGTTTTCACTATCGGAATTATAATTTTCTTCTTCATATCCATTTCTTTGAGGGGAATATTTCTTTAATGTTTTGACATCTCTTTCAAAGCAGTCCATCACAAAAACATCATCTGTAGTTGTATTTTTAATAATTAGTTTACATGCTTCATCTTCAGTCAAAGAATAAATGCAGGCGATATCTTGAATTTTTTTCTTCTCTTCTTGAGAGAATTTATTCGTATACATTTCATCCTTTAATTTTTTAGATAAAACTTTAAATGAAAATTCTCCTTGCTTTTTATAATTCTTTGATAAATTCATCAATCCGTTATCATTTAAAGATACTTCATTTTCGTTGATATCAATATAGAAGATGTCATTGAAATGGGTTGAGGTGTTTTGATATGATTCAAATCTGTTATCATTCTGGATCAAAAACTGACTTTTCAATCTCACATATTCTTTGCCATCGACAAAAGAATTCAAACTTGTTCTCAATATCGGATCATCAAAAAATTTCTTCGGTGTAGCCGGTGGAAGAATTTTATAAACATATGTGACTGTTTTTGTATCGTTATCGTTTTCTTTTCGATAGGTCTCTAATAGTCCGATAGCTTCTAATCTGCTTCTTGCATCTAAAAACCTGCTTTCATCCATGCCAACTAATGTGAAAATTTGATCATGAAAGAAATACTGTTTTCCTACCTTATTCAACGAAAACGAATATAAAACATGATAGAGAGAGAAAGCATCAGTTTTTATAATCGGTAAATACAAAAACGAAAGAACTTGTTCATCAGTGATTGATAATGTGAAGTCTAAATAGATATTAAACGTGGAATCTTTTTCAATTATTTTCATGATTTAATTATAACATTCTCTTCAATTTCTTTAAAGAAACAACAAAAATAATTACTTTTTGCAAGATAATTCAATGAGATATTTTAACTTTTTTAAAAAAATCGGTATTTTATTTGAATTAAAGCTTTTAAAACTTTATTTTAAAGTGAATTAGATATAAAATAGTTAAGCAATATTACACATAAGGTAATACTCTCGCTTCTGTGAGAAAGGACACTATAGAGATATGAATTACAGAATCGACAAAAAGACAAAGATCATTTGCACGATTGGACCTGCAAGTCAAAGCAAGGAAGTGATGACAAAACTCATCGAACATGGTATGACTTGTATGAGATTGAATTTTTCACATGGATCTCATGAAGAACATCTTGCAAAAATGACTACTTTACGTCAAATCGAAAAAGAACAAGGAATCATCATTCCGATATGTCTTGACACTAAAGGACCAGAAATCAGAACTTCATGTTTTGAAGGTGGGTCAGCCACTTTCAAAAAAGGTGAAACAACAACCATCAAAATGGGAACCGAAGCTCTTGGCAACGAGAAGAAATTCGGTGTCACCTATACAAATCTTTTCGATGATGTACCAGTCGGTGCCATCTTAAGGCTTGATGATGGAAATCTCGAACTCACCTGCATAGAAAAAGATGAGAAAAATAGAGAACTCATTTGCAGAGTTGAAAACACTCATACCTGTAAAGATAGACGTGGTGTCAATGTTCCTAACGTTCATCTTTCAATGCCATACATCTCTGAGACTGACAAGGCTGATTTGCTCTTCGGATGCAAAGAACACGTTGATTTAGTTTCTGCATCATTTGTCAGAAATAAACAAGATATTTTAGACATCAGAAAACTTTTAGATGATAATGGCGCTAAAAACACAATGATCATCTCCAAAGTTGAAAATACTGAAGCCATTGAAAACTTGGATGAAATCATCAAATACAGCGATGGTATCATGGTTGCTAGAGGTGATTTAGCTGTTGAAATCCCACCAGAACAAGTCCCTGTCTATCAAAAGTATATGATCGACCAATGCAGAAAATATGGAAAACCAGTCATTACAGCTACTCAAATGCTTGACTCAATGATCAGAAATCCATTCCCAACAAGAGCTGAAGTCAGCGATTGCGCTTGGGCCGTTGATCAAGGAAGTGATTCTGTTATGTTATCTGGAGAAAGCGCCAATGGTGATTATCCTATCGAAGCTGTTGAAATGCAAGCTCGTATCGCATCAGTTATGGAACAACATTTCGATTATAAAACCTCAACTCATGATGCCTTTGATACTTCCGATAAGACAGTCTCCGATGCTATTGCAACCTCTGTTGGTGATACTGCTCAAATCATCGGTGCTAAATTGATTGTCTGTTTCTCAGTTTCTGGTAAAACTGCCATCAGAATTGCAAAGACTAGACCTATCTGCCCTGCTTTCATCGTCTCTTCTGATATCGATGTGTTAAAACATACGATGTTGTATTATGGTAATTATCCATATTTAGTTAAGAAAGTTCCTGAATTCACTGAAGAGATGGAAGTTCTTGCTATCAAACTTGCTAAAGATTACAATTTGCCTAACGGTTCTAAGATCATTATTACAGGTGGTACTCCTGTCGGAGCTGGTAAGACGAATTTTATGAAAGTTGTCACTTTAAATGAAAGTGAACACGATTTTGAAGATTAAAAGGAGAACCATTTATTTATGAACAAAAATGTAGTTATCAGTATCGATTGTGGAGGTACTAATTTACGTGTTGCTGCCGTTGACCAAGATTTGAACATCTTAGCTGTCAGAAGAGTTCCAACTATTCATGACAATCCTGAACGCTTATATGAAGCTATGAAAGAATTGATGCACCAAGTTGCTGAAGAAGCAAATGTTGATATCATCTCAATCGGTGTATCTATCTGTGGAACTGTCGTTCACAACAAGGTTGGAAAATGTGGAAATCTTGGTATTGAAAGAGGCTTTGATTTTGCTGAACTCTTCCACAGAGATTTCCCAAATGCCCTTTTAAGAATTGCCAATGATGCCAATTGTTCAGCTTTTGTCGAAGCTGAATATGGTGCAAACCGCGGATATGCTGATTCTTGTTTCATCACTATTTCTTCTGGTATCGGTTTAGGTTTAGTCCACAATCATGAAATGGTCGACCTTCCTTTAGAAGCCGGAAGAGTTATGATCAACTTCAAAGATAAATATTATGAAGCTGAATACTTATTATCTGGCAATGGTATTGTCCATCTTTGCAAGATGCACAACATCACCATCAATCATGCCGGTGAATTCTTTGATGGCGTAAGAAAAGGTGAAGCTAAATTTGTCCCTGTCTATAACCAATGGTTATCTATGCTTGGTATTTGGCTTGGAAACGTACATCTCATGTTTGATTGCCAATCCTATGCTTTAAGCGGTGGCGTTATGAAATCTCAAGATGTTTTCTTAGAGGATTTAGAAAAAGTCGCCAATGCTTCAATCGCCAGTTGGAATTTCAATCCAATTGTCTTAAAGAATGCAAAATTTGAACAAGATGTCGGTATTGCAGCTGCTGCTAGCATTGCAATTCATGAATTAGGTCGTAATAAAGGTCTTATTTAATAACAAATTTATATAGAAATCGAGGATATCTATCGTATGAAAATCATTTTACCAGACAAATCTTTTAAAGAGATCAATGATGGTGCAACAGCTTTAGATGCTGCAAATAGCATCGCTTTAAGCTTAGGAAAAAAGGCAATATGTGCCAAAGTCAATGGTGAACTTTTTGACCTCAATGCCAAATTACCTGGTGATTGCAATTTTGAAGTCATCACCAAGGAATCAAGCGATGCTCTTCATGTTCTTCGCCATTCCACAGCTCATTTGATGGCTCAAGCCATTTCCCATTTATATCCTGGAACTATGTTTGCCTATGGTCCTGCTACCGAAGAAGGATTCTATTATGATATGAAGCTTCCAGAAGGTGCTTCTATATCTGACAAAGACTTTTCCAAAATTGAAATGGAGATGAAGAAAGTCGCCAGTCAAAATTTGAAGATTGAAAGATTAGAAGTCACATTAGAAGAAGCTAAGCAGATGTTTGTCGGACAAAAATACAAACTCATTCATATGGATGAACTTGCTGACAACGGTTCTAAATTGACTGTCTACCGTCAAGGTGACTATGCTGATTTATGCTTAGGTCCTCATATGAAGACAACTAAAGATATCAAAGCTTTCAAGTTGATGTCTGTCTCCGCTTGTTATTTCAAAGGTGATAAGAACAATGATTCTTTGACTAGAGTCTACGGAACTTCTTTCTTCACTCAAGAAGAACTCGATAATTATTTGAAGGTTTTAGAAGAAAGAAAAGAAGCAGATCACAAGAAATTAGGTAAAGAACTCGGATTATTCATGCTCTCTGATTATGGACCAGGACTTCCTTTTTGGCTTCCAAATGGTATGATCATCCGTCATGAATTAGAGAACTTCTTATGGGATCTTTTGACTAAAGATGGATATAATTTCATCAAGACTCCTCAGATGTTATCTCGTGAATTATGGGAAACCTCCGGTCACTGGAAGAAGTACAAAGAAAATATGTACATCACCAAAGTTGATGGCAAACCATATGCTATCAAGCCGATGAACTGCCCAGGTGCTATGCTTGTCTATCTCAATGATTTGCATTCCTACCGTGATTTACCAATCCGTTATGCTGAATTCGGACTTGATCACAGAGCTGAAGCTAGCGGTGCTTTAAACGGATTATTCCGTGTCAGAGGCTTCACTCAAGATGATGCTCATATTTTATTAGCATTCGATCAAATCGGTGATGAAATCAGAAGACTTCTCAAATTATTCGGATATGTTTATAAGATTTTCGGTCTTCCATATACTATTGAACTCTCCACTCGTCCAGAAGTCTTTGTCGGTAAGATTTCAACTTGGGATAAAGCCGAAGAAGAACTCAAATTGTGCTTAGAAGAAAACGGAATTCCGTATCAAATCAACGAAGGTGATGGTGCTTTCTACGGACCAAAACTCGACTTCAAGATCAAAGATTCTTTAAATCGTGTCTGGCAATGTGGAACTATCCAACTCGATATGCAACTTCCTCACCGTTTCGGTTTAACCTATACTGATGCTGATGGTCAGAAGAAAGAACCAGTCATGCTCCACAGAGCAATCTTTGGATCTTTCGAAAGATTCTTAGGTATCATCACTGAAAACTTCAAGGGTGCCTTCCCAACTTGGTTAGCTCCTGAACAACTCAGAATCATCCCAGTCAATCCAACTGATGAAAAGATGCTCAAATATTGCGAAGCTTTGAATAAAAAACTCTTCAATAAGGATGTTAGAACCAAAGTTGATACTAGAAATGAGTCTATGGGCTTCAAGATCAGAGAAGGTCAAACTAAAAAAGTCCCTTACACTGTTGTCATCGGTGAAAACGAAATGAATGATAAGACAGTCACTTATCGTCTTTATGGACATAAAGATACAAGAACTGTCTCTGAAGCAGATTTTGTCAAGCTCATCTTAGAAGATATCAAAGAGAAGAATCATTCTCGTTCTTATAAAGACTAATTATAGTGGGCGTTATGCCCACTATTTTTTAACCTCAAAAAAAAGATGAACCCGTCAAGAAGATTCATCTTTTCATAGAAAGGAGGTCTATATAAATGCTATAAGCGATAGGCTGACAAATTAAACTTTTTTATATTTTTCACTCACTTTGTCATTTTGATTTTCAAAGTAATTGATTTGCTGACCAAAATTTTCGATTCTAGAAGTTATCGATTTATTTTCGTTATAAATAGAGGCTGTAATAAGGCCAAGAAATAAAGAAATAGCAAAAGTCAAAGAAGAGACTAAAATACAAGTAGTCTTGAATTTCTTGGAAAGTTTTTTAACGCCTGTTCTTTGAATTCTGTCTTTCATTGCTTTATCTCCTTTCTATCGCCCTAAGAATGCTCGGTTTACAGCGATTGTTCTCCGATATTTCTTCTTCGTTAGGAACTAAAGGTTTTTTAGTTAATAATTGGTACTCGCTTTCTTTTTGATCGATTAGAGGATGATATTTGTCACCGTGATTGACATTTATCAAACTCTTCATCGTATTTTTGACAATTTTGTCTTCCTCGGAATTGAAAGAAATAATTACTAATCTTCCATTTGGATTTAAGAAATGAATAGCATCATTTAATCCTTTTTTTAATTCTTCAATTTCTTGGTTGACTTCGTATCTTAATCCTAAAAAGAATTGTTTTGCAGGATGTCCTTGTTTCAATAATTCTTTCTTAGGCAATGCTGACTTGATAATATCGACGAGTTCGAAGGTGGTTTTAATTTCTTTTTCATCACGAATAGCTATGATTTTTTTGACTACTGGATAATAGATTTTACACTGTCCTAATTCAGAAAAAACACGACATAATTCTTTTTCTGAATAGGTATTGATGATATCTTTAGCCGTGAGGGAGCTATTCTTATCCATTCTCATATCTAATTCTGAATCGAAACGATAGGAGAACCCACGGCTAGGATCATCAAATTGTGGCGAAGAGACTCCGATGTCCATAAGGATGAAATCACATCCTTGAACATTTGATTCTCTAAGTAAGTCGATAGCTTGTGAATATCGACTATGAATAAAGTGTAAATCCACTTTACTTTCAAATGGTTTTAACTTTTCTTTGGAATAGTCAAGAGCATCTTGGTCTCTATCAACTCCATAAAAGGTAGAACCTTTTTTGAATTTCTTAAGAATTTCGCTTGCATGACCAGCTCTTCCGAGAGTTAAATCAACATATGATTTCATCGTTGGTTTAACAAATTGCAAGACTTCATTCAACATGACTGGCTTATGATAATTGAATTCACTCATATTATTCTTGTCCTATCATGTCAAAGAGATCTTTAGAATAGTCATTTGTACTCTCGTTCACGGTTTCAAGATATTTATCTTTATCCCAAATTTCTAAATGATCATACACGCCAACTACAACGACAGTTTTAGAAAGTGAAACTCCATCCATCATTCTCTTAGATAATGAAATACGATTGTGAGAATCAATTTCAACTTCTTCAGTGTTAGAAGCGAAATATCTTTGAATCTTTCTAGCCTTTGGATCAAATCCATTTAAGGAGAAAATTTTTGCGGCTATCTTATCGTATCCTTCTTTGGAATAAACAGAAAGGCAACTATCTGGACCTAATTGAATATATGCTTGGCCATCACTAAAAACATCGCGGTACTTGCTTGGCAAGACCAATCTGCCTTTTTCGTCGATGTTAAGTTCTTTATAACCGATAAGCATGACCCAATTTGTCCCACTTTCTACCAAAAATTATACATTTTCTCCCACATTAAAGCAATAGTTTCTTTAAATAAAAAAATGTTTCTTTTTTTGACCACTTTTTAAAAACCATCAAAATTGATACTTTTTTATCATTTTTCCAATAAAATATAGAAAAATATGCATATTTTCATCATATTTTATTTATTTTTATTTTTTTAAAATCATCAAAAAATTGTAGTGGTACAAAATGGGATAATATTCCACAAATGAAGGTTGTTTTCCTCTCTTTTTGATTCTCTAACAAATCTCAATAAAAAAAGAAAGCAACAGCAACCCATTTCTTATCCACTTTCTACCACCTTTTAAAGGCTTCAAGTTATATTTTTTAAGGTCATTCAATTATAAAAATTCTCACATCAAAAAAGTCCGTCTACATTTTGTCAACGGACTTTATTATTCTTCATACAGCTTTAGGATATTTATTTTTATCTTCTTCAGTTATTTTTCTTATCACCTTGCAAGGATTTCCAAAGGCGATAACACCAGAGGGGATATCTTTTGTGACGACAGAACCAGCTCCGATAACGCTATCATCGCCAATAGTTACACCTGGTAATATTGTGACATTAGCACCAATCCAAACATTATCTCCGATGACTATTTTTTTAGCTATCTCTAAACCTTTATTTCTCTGTTCTTTATCAAGGGCGTGACCAGCACAAGAGATGACACAGTTAGGAGCGATGAATACATAATCTCCGATGATGACATCATTGCCATCTAAGATGACACCACCATAATTCATGAAAAAATATTTTCCTACTTTGATATTTTTTCCATAATCACAAGAAAAAGGAGAGAGAATTGTCGTTGTCGAATCACATTTACCAAGCAATGATATCAAGATTTCGTATCTTTTTTCTCTGTTTGAATTTGGAACATTATTCAATTCAAAGATTTTATCTTGACATCTATCTCTTTCTTTTAAGAGACTAACATCAAAATTAGCATCATATAAATATCCAAGTTTTCTTTTCTCGTCTTCTGTCATAAGGTAATCCTCCAAAATAGTTTTAAATAATAAGTAGATTTAAATATTATAATCCCTTTTTAAGAAAACTCGGCTAAATAGCCGAGTCATTCTAAATATTTTTTAACAAGTCGATCTTATCTTGGCTCAATTCTTTGATCTCTAAATCAGGTTTTGCAAGCAAATATCCTTGTACATAATCAACACCGAGTTCTTTGACAAATTTCAACTCTTCAACTGTTTCCACAGCTTCAGCGATGATCTTGATTTTATTGATAGAACAATATGAGACGATTGATTTTGCAAGTTTTTGTTTCTTATCATCTTTATCGATGCCTCTTATCAAAGATCCTTCTATCTTGATATAGACAGGATGGAATGAAAGAATCATACCGATATTGTTAAATCCTGTTCCGTAATCATCGATAGCGTATTGAATGTTGTTCTCATCTAAGAAGTTTGTCTTTCTCTTGATGACGGTATTCTGTCCGAAATCTTCTTCAATCAATTCGATGACCATCGAATCAAAGTTTTCTTTAAATGCTTCTTTAAAGCTATGGAGATCATCATCATTGAAGACTTGGCTTGAAATGGAATTGAGGAATATTTTCTTTCCAGTTTGTTTTTTGAAGAATTTTTCAGTAGCGCAGAACATTGTAATCTTTTCGATATCATAAAGTCTATTGTATTTCTTAGCTGCATTGATGACCATTCCAGGATTATAATCCTTCAACATCGGTCTTAATAAAGCTTCATACCCTAAGATTTCACCATTTCTTATATCGACAATCGGTTGATAGGCGTAATCGAAGAGATTTTGAGATATCAACTTATTGAGATCCTCAACCAATATTGTCTCTTGAACGTAAAGATTATAGATTTCATCATCGAATAATTGAGTTAAATTCTTGCCATTTCTCTTTGCGATATACATTGAAAAATCAGCGCGTTTACGCAGTTCTTCAAAAGAAATCCCTTTGATATTTCGACAAATACCCATACTGAATGAGATATAGAATTTCTTTGTTTTGATATAAATAAATTCACTTCTGATCTTTTCGATAGCATGAATGATTTCACTTTCTTCTTGAAGGCTTTTAAATCCATCTAAATAGAGAACATATTCATCGCCTGAGATATGACAGCCATATAGATTCTCATGCTTTTTAGTGATATCCAATAAATAATTGCCTATTTGTTGTAAATATCCATCGCCGAATTCATGTCCGTAGATGTCGTTTATCC
>CAVEQA010000030.1:0-4230 GCA_963617725.1 Paludibacteraceae bacterium | reverse complement strand
ATCATGAAATAAGAACAATTAGAACTGTTAGGAGAATTGAATAACGGAAGAACTTTTGAATAGAAACCACGGCGATTTAAAAGTCCAGTTAAGACATCAAAATCTCTTTCTTTTTCAAGTCTTTGCTTTTCAAGATAATCCTTGGTGAAATCGATCAAAGTAGCAAAAACATCATAATTATTATCGATATCAATTTTTAATCTCAAATATTTTTTATCGATACAAAAGATTATTTCTCCGGATTCTTTTAAGATATTATCACCTAAGACAGTATAAGTAGATGAGATGATTTTTTCTTTCAAACACTTGAACAGGAATAAAAATTCAGCACTTGTGATTTCATCTTCTTTATAAGGAAGATTGAGCATCTCATAAAATTGTTTAGTAGCACTGATAGAATCTTTCTCTCTTTGATATTCAAAGAAGGAGATATTGAAAGTCGAATCTTCGATGAGCCTATTCATTTTATTGCTCAATGATGTTGTCTTATTGAAATAATAATTGATTTCAGAGATCAAATTATCGACTTCAGTGATATTAGTATTTGGTATCTTATTGATGTTTCTTTCACTGATATTATTAGAAACTTTGACAATCGGTCTTGTAACGATATATGCGACAACGCAACTGAGAATCACAACAATCATAAAACTGATTCCATATATCATAAAAATATTAAATTTTGTATCTTTGGCAATTTTCAAAATCTTATTTTTTTGTCGAATGCCTACAAGATACCATTGATCATCATAAATAGTTGAACCATTGTAGATATTGAGATTATATTCACAATAATATTCAGATGTTTTTTCATTGAAGAATTCATATATATCGTCATATTCTGTTTGAGCAAAAGATATGTCTTCGATTTTTGGTAGTGAAAGGTCTAAATAGGAAGACAAAGAATCAATGCTAGTCCCATTTTGTTTCTTAACTAAGGCGACATTTATTTCTTCACCTTTATTCAAGTTATAAAACAAATTATCTAGATAAATACTAGTGACTCCAATTCCATAAACACCAACAATTTGATCATTGATGACAAGAACTCGAGATTGTGTTAAGACATCAGTCGAATTGATATAAGCATTGCATTCCCAATAGCCAAGTCTTTCTTGATCAGCAATTTCTTTATATGCTTGAATAGGTTGAGTAAAGAAAGACCTATCTTCAATATCAGTGAATTTGTTCGTATCAATTGTCATACTTAGTCCAAATTTTTGCTTGTAAAAATTTTGCCAAATCTTACGAGGAGCATAGAGGACATCAATCTCAGAATTAGAGATGTTCTTCGGATTTTTTGTTCTGATATATGTCAAAAGTTTGTCATCAAAATCATTGTTCAAAATGAAATAAGCATCATTGACTTGATTATCATTCAACAATTGAATCAAGTATGGAGATAATTCATTCAGATAATCTTCAGATTTTGAACTATCAATAAGCATTTCTTCAACGCTTAAAGAGTTATCATTAAGAAACTTTTTGGATGCAGTATTGATGTTATTATCAAAATTTTCAAAATTATTCCACGAATTCGAAATCAAATTCTCAATATAATTCTTTCTGACTGAAACCTGTGATTTGAAGTTTTGAATTTGAGATTTTTCAACAGAATTTTTGATAACAGTAAAATTGAGAACTAAAATGACAATGATACTTTGAATGAATGTCAAAAGGACCACTGGAATAACGATACGAAAAAATATGCTCTTTCTGAACATGGTAATTTTTTTAGTCATAATTTATTTGCTCAATTTTTCAAACCAACTTTCAAATTTATCATCAGATGTATATTCAGCAATTATAGCTTCTTTATCTGTTGCTGATTCAACAGCACTTCTAGCACTGTTTAAAGCATTAGAAAAACTATTTTTCAATTTATTTCTAAAAGAAGTTCCACCTTCCCCGACAATATTTGTATACATAGCGAATTCTTTAGTAGTTTTCTTGGCTACTTGGAAGGTCTTTTTAAAGTTTTCATTCTTTTGAGAACTGATGAAAGAAGAACTAAAGCCATCAGAAGTAGCTGGGAAATACCCAGTATTACCGCAAAAACTTTGCAAATTTTCAGAATCGGTCAACCATTTCAAGAATTGAATTGAAGCATCTTCTTGAGATTTGCTTGATTTTGTAACGCAAAAACCAGCACCTTGGCTGACAGCATATTTCTCTCCATCAGCAAAATATGGAGCTGTCAATACTTCACAATCGATTTTATATTTACCGACTGATTCATCCTCGCTATAAACATTGTTTGGAAAATAGCCGCCAGATGAAGTAGAACCGACATAGGCTAATATTTCACCTGTCATGATATCATTACTTCTGAATTTGCCAACTGAAGAAAAATATCCTTTAACATAAGGGACATAATAGGAATCCCAAAGTTTTTTAAAAACATCATGATCGTAATTGATGCCATAATTATTATTTTCATCATATCTCAAAACATCAATTCCTAATTGTTTACAACCGATGACAAAATAATTGTCAAGAGAATCTCTTCCATAAAAAGCTTTTCCAGTTCTTTCATAATACTTCTTAGAAACTTCGATCAATCCTTCAATTGTAGATAAATCAGAATATTTGATATTCAAATCATAATTTTGTTCTAAGAATTTGTCAAAATCAGTTTTATTGATATATAAAGCTTCAGTAGATTTTGATACTGGTAAAATTTTTATATTATCATTGTTAAATTCTATCTTACCTTCATTTAAAAAGCCTGAATTAAAAATAGATAATTCGTCCTTGGTAAAATAATCGTTGATATTGGCAATCTTGCCTTTTTTATCCAATTCAAAAGCAGTGTCGGGATAAGCTAAGAATAAATCAGGCAAAGATTTAGAACCGATGTTATCATTGGCAGATTCAAGTAAAGAAGTAAATAAATCATTGACACTAGAGCCTTGGGATTGACTAGTGACAGCAATCTTAAGTTCTTTCCCTTTGGTAGTATTGAAATTCTTCAATAATTCTTGAAAAGCATTTTCAGTCTCAGAATTATAATAAGTCCAAATAGTCAAAGAACGATAAGTATCTTTATTAGAATTGACATTATTACAAGAGGTCAACAATGTCAAAAGACATAAATATAATTTTAATTTTTTCGATTTCATAATTAATGCCTTCTTTTTACAAATAAATTATATCGATTATCATTCAATATATCAATTTAAAAAACTTATAAATTCTGTCGAAAAAATAGTTCTATAAGCATAATTCAGTCAAATTTGTAATAAGGTAGAGAAAAAATAACATTTTCATCCATCCAATTGCACCGTATGTACGTTTTTCTTATACGACGCTACATTTATATTTTACACAAACTACTAATATAGTAATTCAAAGAGTTAACCAGTCCCGACTTTTCCTTTTTCTTATTACTTTGAGATAAAACTTCTGGTTTTAGAATGTAGTTAACTTCATTCATTCCACATCTTCTATACCAGACCAATCTAGAATTTGCTACGTTAAAAATGTCTTCATCAGTGAAATTGAATTTAAATAATTGATTTATCTTTTGTAAATTTTTATAGTTTGTTGTAGTCTTCTTCCCCTGTTTAATAATTATTCTTACTTTATATCTTAACCATTGTCCAAACTTGTTGATAAATTGTTTAATACTTCCAATAAGAAAGTAATTAATACAATCTCTAATAATTTTGTTTGGTTTAATAAAAATAACTTCTAGTATTTTAGATACTGTATGCTTTCTTTTAAGCACGCACTTTATCTTTTTCATAAAGTTTAACTTTTCAATCATTTTCCGGTTTGCATTGGCAACCTTTTTCATTTTTCTAGAATGCAAAACCTAGGAAATTACTGTTCATTGGTCTTACAATTTTAGTCTTGTTTGCGAAAACCTTAAAAATAATTTTCTCTCAAGCCAAAAAGTAACTGATTTCATCACACCTTCAGCTGCTACATAACTTCTAACGAATACATTACAATGATTGACATATCTAACAAAGTGAAGTCCTCTTTGTTCAAGTTCTTTGTCAAATTTATCTAAATAAATATTGTGAAGGATTGGACTTAGAAGACCACCTTGAGGCAGTCCGATAGTTATTGATGATATTAAGTCATTATCCATAACTTCTACTTGTAGGGTAAATGTAAAAAAAATATGGATAAAATTATCTTGCTTTATCAAATTCTATTTTTTTGCCTAAAGATTTAATAGAACTATTAGATATTTCACCTAATACTGCCACTAAATATATT
>CAVEQA010000029.1:0-14495 GCA_963617725.1 Paludibacteraceae bacterium | reverse complement strand
GTATAATTATTAGCAGTAGTTAATAATTCCTTCCATTCTTCTTCATTTACAATATGAGAATCATTTTCAACATTTTCTTTTGTTGCTAATTTTGTTTTCTCATCTATATGTAATACATTGTTTGAAGTATTCGAATTTATTTGATTGACACCTATAACAGCAGCGGATGAAGCTCCTAAAGTTAAGATAGCGCCTAATAATACTAAGTTTTTCATAATAATTACCTCCTATTAGATAATTTTTGTATCTTTAAATTTTGTATAAGTTACCTTATGGCTAATATTATACACATCAATTTTAAAATGTAAACAAAAATATTAAATTTGTTTCTCTAATAAGAGATAAATTAACAATTATGAATTAGTTATCTGACCTCGAATACCCGTTTATCATATGACAAGAAGCTGTATATAAAACATTCTTTAAACATTTATCAGTTTCAGTTTTAGCAATCTTTGCTAATTTTTCGTTAGCTTCTTTTAAGCTTTTTGGTTTCTTATCATATTCATTTAAAATCTTATAGGCTTGGCTAACTAAAGATGCTTGATATCTTTCAACGAAGATTGAACAAGTTTGGAAATGAGCATCGACAAGAGCTCCAATCAATCTACTTGACCAATAGAAATTATCAGTATTAACATCTAAAGTAGTATTGGAGAAATAATCTGGAATACTATCGACATTAGTATATAAAGGAACAACACTGTTGAAAGCGTTAGAACCAAAACATATCCATTCAATAGATTGTAACTTCTTTGGCATATATCCTCTTATTTGATTGATAGACATGAAAGAAGTTCTTGAAATACCGATAGGACGATAAGCACCTTTCATCTTTTCATCTTTGATCTTGCTATAACAATCATAAACTGTTCCTTGATAATGAGATGAAAGAATATACTTCACATCTTCAACCGTAATTTTTCTTTCTGGTTTTAAACACCAAGGTAAATCATCGCTGAGAGGAGTATATCTAGCATTATCACCATCGAATTTAAAAGTATGAGGATTAAAATATCTTAGCATATACCAAGTTCTTGGGGTGTTGTAGACATGATCGGAATCATCGTGGCTTCCAAATGCAAGGCGAGGATTGAATTTATTTTCACCAATAGTCAAATCTAAATGGTTATCAGCTATAAATTCTTTCAAATCTTTGGAACAGATGTAATTTTCCTGCTTTGAAAATGCATCATCGAAATCAAATTCATCGATTCCGAATTGATTTGGCATAACTACATAGACATCATCTGGAACTCTTCTTGCGATATAATGATGTCCACCGATAGTCTCTAAATACCAGATTTCATCTTTATCGGAAAAAGCTATTCCATTTGATTCATAGGTTCCATATTCTTCAAGAAGCTTTCCAAGTCTATAAACACCTTCTCTTGCTGATTTTATATATGGAAGAACTAAATAGACGATATCTTCTTCTCCGATACCACCAGGAATTTCTTTTCCGTTTTCATCCTTATGAAGTCTAACAAGAGGATCAGCTCCTAAAACACGAGGATTAGTGGTGATTGTTTCAGTAGCTGTCATACTGACATTCTCAGAGTTGATACCACTAGCTCCCCAAATGCCTTCTTTATTTGAAACATTTGGCATCAAAGTAAACGAAAGGGAATTCTCAGGCAATTTGATACTCACGTGAGAAATCACACTTTTATATTCTTTAGGTTGTTTTTCACTTTTGATGACAATCATTTTCTTCTCAGTGAAAACACCGCTTGGAGAATCATCGTTTCTTGCGATCATTGTTGAACCATCATAACTGGCATTTTTTCCGACTAATATTGTTGTACAGGCCATAATTGCCTCCTTTAAATATTCTAGTTAGTTATAACTAATTTTGAAAAATTAATCAAGCTTTTTCCATCTCCATTCAGAAATTTCTGGCATATCAAGACCGACTTCTCTGATATATTGAGAATGGGCGACTAGTTTATCACTCATCTTTTGATAAAGATAACCGCCTCTATTTCCAAGTTGTGGCAATAATAAAATTGCATCTTTAACAAGGTGGAAACGATCGATATCATTTTGAACTCTCATATCAAATGGGGTAGTAATCGTTCCTTCTTCTTTATAACCGCGAACATGTAAGTTCTTATTATGTCTTCGATAGGTGAGTTCATGAATGAGGGTTGGATAGCCGTGGAAATTGAATAATATCGGTTTATCTTTAGTGAATAACATATCGTATTCAGCATCGCTTAATCCATGCGGATGTTCACTCTTCGGTTGTAACTTGAACAAATCGACGACATTGATGACACGGATTTTAAGTTCTGGAATTTCTTCGTGAAGAATTGAAACAGCAGCTAATGTTTCAAGAGTTGGTGTTTCACCAGCACAAGCCATAACTAAATCTGGTTCTTGTCCTTTATCAGTAGAAGCCCAGTCCCAAATTGAAATTCCTTGAGTGCAATGTTTGATAGCCTCTTCCATACTGAGCCATTGAGGGCGGGGATGTTTACTAGCGACGATGACATTGACATAATTTCTGCTCTTCAAACAGTGGTCCATTGTAGAGAGAAGACAGTTAGCATCCGGTGGTAAATAAATTCTGACAACATCGGCTTTTTTATTGGCGATATGATCCATAAATCCAGGATCTTGATGGGTGAAGCCATTGTGATCTTGTTGCCAAACAGTAGAGGCCATGATGAGATTCAAAGATGATATTTTTTGTCTCCAAGGGAGTTGATTACAGACCTTCAACCATTTTGCATGTTGAGCAACCATCGAATCGATGATTCTTGCAAAAGCTTCATAACTAGCGAAGAATCCGTGACGTCCAGTAAGAAGATAACCTTCAAGCCATCCCTCACAACAATGTTCAGAAAGATAAGAATCGATCACTCTTCCATCACTTGCTAAGAACTCATCAGTCGGAATCGTTTTGTTCTCCCATTGACGATTAGTAGCTTCAAAGACATGATTCAAACGATTTGATAATGTCTCATCAGGTCCAAAGATTCTGAAGTTTCTTTCTTTATCGTTATAGACGATGACATCTTTGATGAACTTACCAAGCTCCATCATATCCTGACCATCTTTTTTACCGTGTTCTTCAACATCAAAGGCGTAATTTCTAAAATCAGGCATCTTCAAATCACGCAATAAGTATCCACCATTAGCGTGGAGATTCATACCGATTCTGCTATTGCCTTTTGGAGCAATTTCTCTGAGTTCTGGAAGAAGAGTTCCATTTTCATCGAAAAGATTTTCAGGATGATAACTTCTGAGCCATTCATCAAGTTGTTTTAAATGTTCAGGATTTCTTTCATCCATAGATATCGGTACTTGATGAGCCCTAAATGAATTCTCAACTGGTTTTGAATCGACAATCTTAGGTCCAGTCCATCCCTTTGGAGTTCTTAAAACTATCATCGGCCAAATCGGTCTTGTCGAATCATTATGTTCTCTAGCATGTTTTTGAATATTTTTGATTTCACAGATGACTTTATCCATTGTTTCTGCCATTATTTTATGCATGACTATTGGATCATCTCCTTCAACAAAATATGGTTTATATCCCATACCGCGAAGATACATCTCAAGTTCTTCTTTTGGAATTCTACTCAAAACAGTCGGATTAGCGATTTTATATCCGTTCAAATGAAGGATTGGTAAAACAGCACCATCATGAATAGGATTTAAGAATTTATTCGATTGCCACGAAGTAGCAAGAGGTCCGGTTTCTGCTTCACCATCACCGACGATAACTGTCGCTATCAAATCAGGATTATCAAAAACAGCACCAAAGCCGTGGTCTAAGGAATAACCAAGTTCGCCACCTTCATTGATAGAACCAGGAGTCTCAGGAGCACAATGCGATGCTACACCACCTGGAAAGGAGAATTGTTTGAACAATTTCTTTAAACCATTTTCATCTTGGGTGATATTAGGATATATCTCGGTGTAACTGCCATCTAAATAATCATTAGCAACAAAGAAGTTACCGCCATGTCCAGGCCCTGATAGTAAGATCATATCAAGATTGTATTTGGTTATAACACGGTTACAATGAGCAAAGACAAAATTCTGTCCAGGAACTGTTCCCCAATGTCCGACAATTTTCTTCTTGATATCATCCATGACTAACGGTCTTTTAAGCAATGGATTATCAAGCAAATAGAGCTGGCAAGCACTCAAATAATTAGCAGCTTGAAAATATCTATTCAATTTTGAAAGATATTCGTCATCTAACATTTCATCTTTTAAATTCATAATTACCTCCTATTTTTTATAGTTTAACACATTGCAAGTAAAACAATATAGACCCTAGAAAATTTCATACTAATCTCACTCTATATCACCTTTTGAAAATAGAATATCTTTGTATATCTCCCCTCTTTTAGAGATGGAAATGATGTATTCATCATGAGTGAAGGTATAAGTCGAATATTTTTCTCCCTTATAAGTGAACGTATCATCAATACAAGGTATTTCTTTTATTTTCAATTTGTTGAACATTCCTTGTCCGATGCATTTTGAGAACGCTTCTTTCCTTGTCCAATAATAGATAAAATCTTCATCATTTTTTAATTTTGATTTTTCATCATTTGATAAACAATAGTCGATAACTTTTTTATCGACAACTTTTCTTTTTTCGATATCAGCTCCGCATTCCATATCACTTAAATAAAGAAGGACATAGTCTTGGCAATGTGAAATAGAAAAATAACATTCATCGCAATACGGTTTTTTTAAAGTTGAATATTTGATTTCACCTTTTACATACCTACTTAAAAGATAAGAACCTAAATAGCTTCTTATCCGATCTACTTCTTGAAGATATTTATTCGCTTTTTGTTTTCTTTCTTCAGAAATAGAATTTAAAATTATCTCTTTTGAAGATTTGAAATCAGCGATATTCAAATAATATATTTTTTCTTGTTTCATAAATAAAACCCAAGGTTTCCCTTGGGCAATTATTATACAGTAGGAACAGTTTTACTGCCATCCTCATTTGGATGATTTTCCATATATGAGACGATCGGTTTGAAGTTTTTATCGACATTTCCAACTTTGCATTGAGATACTTTTTTTACTTCGCCTTTGACAATAGCTTCAGCTAAATCGTGACAACCAGCATAACCACAATTACCACAATTAGCACCTGGCAAAAGTTTTTCAACATCAGCAATTCTTTTATCTTCTTCAACGTGTAAGAATTTCTCCGCCACTACAAGAAGAATTGCCATCACAACACCGATTGCCAAAAGTATCAAAAATGCGTATAAAGCAATCAACAAATAATTAGGATTTGAACTTGTTTCCTCAGCTAATAATATATAATTCATTTATCTTCTTCCTCCATTTTTTTATCTTTTTCTTCCATATTGTAATAGAGATTAAAATGACAGCTTGTCTCTTTACACCCATGACACTTAGCCTCATTAGGATGGATATCCACACATCCCTTTGGCGGTGGTGTTCTTTTATAGAGAATAAAAGTGACAACAAAGATAGCGATGAGAATGACAATCACAAGGATTGCTAAAATAATTCTCAAAGTATTGCTCATCTTAAGCTCCAATACCAGATAATCCCATCATCGCCATCGACATGATGGCTGCCGTGATAAGAGCGATAGCAACACCTTTAAAACAATTAGGAGTCGAATTCTCTTCAATCTTCATACGGATGAAAGCAAATAAACAGATGATGACCATAAATCCAAAGCCAGTACCTAAAGCATTAGCCATTGAACTTAAGAAAGTATATCCTGAATCAGTATTTCCTTGAACAACACCTAAGACAGCGCAGTTAGTTGTGATGAGAGGCAAATAAATACCAAAAGCCTTATAAAGAGATGGAGAGGTCTTTTTGATGAATAAACCGACGATTTGAACAACAGAGGCGATGACTAAGATATAAGTCAAAGTGTCCATAAATGGAATTTGAAGAGGATTTAAGATATAGGTGTAAATTGGCCAGCAGATAAGAGAAGATAAGACGATGACAAAAGTGACAGCTAGACCCATTGAGAACGCGGATTTGATCTTATTTCCAACACCGATAAAAGAACAGATACCATAGAATCTAGATAAGACAACATTATCGATTAGCATTGAAGAGATAATGGCTAATAAAAATGATGTGAATAAAGACATATTTATTTACCTCCTTCAGCATTCAATGCAGCTTTAGCTTTGCTTTCTTCTAAAGCTTTTTTCTTAGCAGCCATCAAGGCTAATTGTTCTTTTTTCTTCAAAGCTTTAGCGATATTGCTCTTATGCAATGAAACAGCTGTGATGACAGCGATGACTAATCCTAAGACAACAAAAGCACCAGCAGGCTTTGAGAAAAATGGCATCGAATAATCATAAAGATAAGTCTTAGTTGTAGCATCATAATAAGAAAGAAGAGGTATTCTTGTGACCTTAGGGAAGAAAGTAAAGATCTTACCGATAGTTATCATACCAGTTCCTAAGATTTCACGGATGATGCCTAAGATAGAAATAGCGATAGTATATCCGATACCATTGCCAAGACCATCAAGAGTAGAATCTAAAACTGTATTCTTATTTGCAAAGGCTTCAGCTCTGCCTAAAACGATGCAGTTGACAACAAGAAGTGATAAGAAAACACCTAAGGAAGAATAAAGTTCTGGAATAAAAGCTTCAGTAAACATCTTGACAAGAGTGACAAAAGCTGCAATGACAACAATATAGCATGGAGTCTTAGCTTCATCAGGAATTATCTTTCTCAAAGCTGAAATGATGATATTTGAACAAGTGAGAACAAAGGTGAAAAGAATTCCCATACCGAAGCTCGATTCAAAGGAGGTTGTGACAGCAAGAGCTGGGCAAGTCCCAAGAATTGAGACAAAGAGAGGATTTTGTTTCCAAATGCCATTGATAAAGGATTCTTTATGCTGTGAATTTCTTTTCATTTCTTCACTCATATTATTCACCTCCTTTTAGGGAAACTAAACTTTTCTCTTTAGCTTCACCTTTAACGACACTCAAGGCTTCTTTGACCATATCTCTAATCAAACTAGCGCCATACGTTGCACCGCATTTGACATTTTCAAGACTTTGTTCTTTATCGTCAGAATTGTTATAAACATCGACGTATTTTGGTTCTAAAACATTCTTATAGGATTCAGTATCTTCAATCAAATAGATAGTATATAGCTTTGTTTCACTGGTGATACCTACAAGAAGTGTCACAGTTCCATAACTATTTTTACCATAGCTTTTGAAGATATAAGAACCTTTATATTCACTGCTACCTTCGTATTTCCACTGTTTTAAAGTATAGGTGAGTTCATATTTTTCAGCGACAGATTTATCATCGTAAGTGACTTCTTTATAGTCATCGCTAGTTCCTCCAAAGATTTGAGGAAGTGATGATAATTCTTTCTTCTTGGCATTTTCCTTGATTCTAGGAGCAGTGACAGCATTAGCTAAACCGATAACACCAGCACTGATAGAAGATATAGCGCCAAGAACAAGTGACACTTTTAAAATTTTCTTTACTAATTCATTCATATTAAAGCACCTTCGTACATAAAGCCCAAACGATAACAAGAGAGGTAGCTACAAATATCGAACCTGCAACACAGATCTTTTTGATATTCCATTTATTGCTAGACCATTTGTAATAATCAATCATCGGAGTGAGCATATTGCCAATCAAGATGGAATAAACAACTCCTTCAGGAGCTGAGGCAAATAATCTCATGATAGTTGTAAGAGCACTTAAAGAGATACCATAGATAACTCTTCCAGGAACAGTTATCGGACTTGTCACTGGATCTGTTGCCATGAAGACAGCACCAAACAATAAACCACCAGATAATAATTCATAAGTTGCAAAATAGAACGGATTTAATCTGACACCATCTTTTAAAGAGTAGTTAGCTCCATAAAGAATGCAACCAGCGATGAGCATGAATAAATAGAAGGATAATAAATAATAAACAGGAATATGGAAATCGATTGTATGTCTTATAACTAAATATATGAATCCGATGATGATAAGGACCTTACAAACTTCTCCCATGACACCAGGAATTCTACCTAAGAATAAATCTAAAAGAGAATAATTAGTCAAGATAGGATTGTTAAATGTACTAGAATTTATTGAATTTATATTGTCAACTGAGATTGGAGTTGCTCCGGTTGTAATTTCATAAGAATTATCGATGAAGCTATTACCAACTCCAAAGGTCTTAGTAGCAAATGGATTTGGATATAAATAATAAGATCCCCAACAAATCTTAGAGAATACCATACCAACAGCTGCCGGATTGAAGATGTTATTTCCAGTACCACCGAAGACTAATTTTCCGATGATAGAACCAAACATTGCTCCGGTTATCAAAACTAAATAAATGAGCGGTTCATTTGAAGTTCTAACAGGAGAGATAAGTCCAAATATCAAACCAGAAACTAGTGGTACGATGATATTTGTAGATAGATGTTTTTTATAAGCAGTTAGTCCACTTTTGAGATGTTCTTTTAATGGATGTTTATCACCATCTGTTGGAATTCTATTTTTGATCAAGACAAAGACAAATTCGCAGAGTTCAAAAACTAAAACAGAGATCAACAGATTTCTTAAAGCGTATAATCTAAAGACAACGAAAGAGAAAATGACAATAGGTAATAAGGCGATGACAACATCAAGCATCATCTCACTTGCATTACCCTTTCTTCTTAAATGCGGAGATCTTTCAGTAATTACTTTCATATTATTTCACCTTACTAGCAATCAATTTTGCTGTTTCAACATATTTCTTAACATCAATTTTACTCGTACAAGAATAGGTGCAAAGTCCACATCCGATACAAGCTTTTGGATTTAATGCTTTCAATTTTTCAAGATTGACAGGTGCATGTTGCATCGTTTTCATAATGTCTACTGGCATAAGACCGACAGGACAAGATAAAACACAAGATCCACAACGAACACATGGTTCTTCAATCTCTTGTTTTCCTTCATTCAAAACGATGATTGAAGTGACAGTTTTAGTACAGATACAATCATCACTTGGAACGCTTGCACCCATCATAGGACCACCTAAAATGATTACTTTATCTTTTTCTTCATCTTTATACCCACCACAAGCATCGATCAAATATTTGACTGGTGTTCCAATACGAACGATGAAATCAGAATGAGAATTGATACCATCACCTGTGACTGTGACACGTCTTGAAAAGATAGGAGTATTGTATTTCAAAGCGAAATAGATACCGATAACTGTGGAAACATTGAAATTGATGATTCCAAATTCACTTGGTAAATGACCGCTTGGAACTTGAATTCCCGTGGCATTTTTTATCATGGCAATTTCCCATCCTTGAGGATAGAAATTACCGACTTTTTTTACTTCAATACCGGTATCTTTATATCTTGGATGTTGTAAAGCGACATTCAATGCATGTTCGAGGTCTTTATAAATGCATTTGATACAGATCAATACTTTTTTGCATTTAAAAGCCCATTGAAGATATCTGATACCATCTAAAATTCGATAAGTTTCTTCTAAAGTGACTGTGTGATCGGATGAGATATATGGTTCACATTCAATATCATTGATAAGAATGGCATTTATCTTATTTTTAGTTTGGAATTTGATATAGGTAGGGAATGAAGAGCCACCTAAACCAACACAGGCGCAATTTTTGATGATCTCTGTCATCTCATCTTTGCTCATGTTTTGAATTTCTTCTTCGCTTCTCAACTTATAAGAAGGATCTTTATCATCTTTAAAATCATTTTTGATTTTGATGAAATCAGTCATCTTGCCAGAACGGTGATAATGTTTTTCATACCCGATAAATTCACCAGAACAAGTAGAATGAATCGGTTGATCGAAGAATGCTGCGTGACGCATGCCAATAACTTGATTTAAAAGTACATGATCTCCGGGCTTGATAAATATTTCAGCTTTGTTGCATCTAGCATTAGACGTTGCAAGATACAGGTACTCAGGGACTGGGCATCTAAGAGTAGGTTTGGCACCAAGAAGTTTTCTCGTGTCAGTGATGTGTAATGTTTTTTTAATCATAAAAACCTCTTTTATTACTTGAACATTATATCAAAATAAATAAAAGAGGGTTATGTTTTTACACGATTTTTGCGCATATTTTAAGTTATTTTTAAATCTAAAATGATAAATGCGCATTTTTAACTTTTAAAAATTTAATTTTATTATTCAATTGTCTATCATCAAAATCTATTTTCTTTTTAACTTCATATATCGATCTCTTGTGATAGATTTAACAATCAAATCTTCTCTTAAGTTATCATTAGAATTATAAACAACATCTTTGATGACAGATATCTTTTTCATATGACATCTTTTCATAACATTGCCACTTTTAACATTTGTAGCCATAAATTCAGCGGCGATAGTATCGATATCTGTTTCTTTAAAGAGAAAATCGATGACTGCTTTTAAAGCTTCTGTTGCATAACCATGATGCCAATAATTAGTTCCATAACAATACCCGATTTCACAATATTTATGTTTCTTGATATATTTCACACAAGAAATGGCTCCGATGATAGTTGTCGTACCATCATTTTCTTTCCTAGTCACACACCAATCATAATGATCTTCTAAATCATAAAGCGGTATCTTTGATTTCAAAAAGTCGTAGGTGACTTGTTCGTTTTCATGGGCATCCCATGTCAAATACAAAGCGACCATAGGATCACTTGTATAGTTCTTGTAGCACTCTTTATAATCATCGATTTTAAATGGTCTTAAAATCAATCTTTTGGTCTCAATAATTTCTGTTTTTGCCATACACTAAAATTATAACCGATATCATAACCAAAAGATTAAAATTTTCTTTATTTTCAAGACCTTTTAGAATAGAATATATCAAATTTATTTGAAAACAAAATAAATTGAGTTCTCTTTATTTTTATCTTTATGTTCTGATTACTTATTAATGAAAGGATAACAAAATGAACAAAAAAAGAACTTCAGTCACAACTGAAACCAAAGTAGAGAAGATTGTAGCAGAAGGAATCACTTTTGATGATGTCTTATTATTGCCTAGATATTCTGAAGTGACACCTGATATGGTCTCTTTGAAGACAAGATTGACCAAAAGAATCACTATCAACATTCCTCTTTTAAGTGCAGCAATGGATACTGTCACCGAAAGTCAAATGGCAATTGCCTTAGCAAGAGCTGGCGGTATTGGTATCATTCACAAAAATATGACAATCGAACGTCAAGCTGAAGAAGTCGACAAAGTCAAAAGAAGTGAAAACGGAATCATATCAGATCCGATAACTGTCACAAGCGATAAGACACTCAGCTATGTCATGAAATTGATGTCCAAATATCATATTTCAGGAATTCCGGTTGTCGATGATGGAAATCATTTGATTGGTATCATCACAAACCGTGATTTAAAATTCGAAACTGATAAGAATAAACAGGTCGCTGATGTCATGACTAAAGATAATTTGATTTCAGCAAAAAAAGGAACTACTATTGAAGAAGCTGAACAAATCCTAGCTAAAGTCAAAAAAGAAAAATTACCATTAGTCGATAAGAATAATGTCTTATGCGGTCTTATCACAATCAAAGATATTGAAAAAATCAAACAATATCCAAATGCAGCAAAAGATAAATTAGGAAGACTTCTTTGTGGTGCTGGAATCGGAATCACCAAAGATATGGATTTAAGAGTTAAAGCTTTGATTCAAGCAGGAGTCGATGTCCTTGTATTAGATAGTGCCCATGGCGATAGTAAAAATGTTGTCAAAGCCTTGAAAAAACTTAAAAAAGATTATCCAGAAGTCGATATCATCGCAGGAAATGTTGCTACCTATGAAGGAGCAAGAGATTTGATGGAAGCAGGTGCTGATGCTGTCAAAGTCGGTATGGGACCTGGTTCTATTTGTACAACTCGTATCATCTCTGGTATGGGTGTCCCTCAAATCACAGCTATCATGGAAGCTAGCAAAGCATCCAAAGAATATGATTGTCCGATTATCGCCGATGGTGGCATCAAATATTCCGGAGATATCACTAAAGCTTTAGCCGCTGGTGCCGATACATGTATGATGGGTGCAATCTTTGGCGGCTGTGAAGAAGCTCCAGGTGCAACTGAGTTATACATGGGAAGAACTTATAAAGTCTATCGTGGTATGGGAAGCATTGCCGCTATGGAACAAGCCCATGGTTCTGCTGATCGTTATTTCCAAACTGGACATCAAAAATTAGTTCCAGAAGGAGTCGAAGGAAGAGTTCCATATCGCGGATTTGCAAGCGATGTAATATTCGAACTTTTAGGTGGTCTCCGTTCTGGTATGGGATATGTCGGTGTCAGTACTATTGAAGAACTCAAAGAAAAAGCTCAGTTCATTAAGATCACTGCTGCTTCTTTAAAAGAATCACATCCACACGATATCGATATAACTAAAGAATCACCAAATTACACAAGATAAAATTTTTAGAAAGAAGAAGAAAATGTCTAAATCTCCAGTCACAAAAGAAGAAAAGGAAGAAATTAAAAAATCAAAACAAGAAGTCAAAGAATTAAAAGATAAGAAATTGCAATTAGAACTTGATTACATCAAAAAGAAAAATGAAATCAACGATGCAAAAAAACAAGAATTAGAAGACTTAGAAGAAAAATATCATTACGATAAACTTGCAATCACTTCTCCTTTGAAAGCTGAACAATATTCTTTGAAGATGCAACAGAAAAAAGTTCATCGAAAATTGAACGATGCACCTAGAAGATCAGTTCTTGAAGAAGTCGGTAATGCAGTCTCTCATGGTGTCGGTGCAATCTTTGCAATCATCGCACTAGTTTTGATGATTCAAAAATCAACTGATGGCTTAAGTCTTGCAGGTGCTATCATTTATGGAACTTGTTTCTTCTTCCAAATGTTATTCTCGTGTCTCTATCATTCTTTCAGAGGCGGAACGAAGGTTAAAAGAATCTTCAGAAGGTTCGACTATACTTCTATCTATCTTGAAATCGGAGGAACTTGTGCACCTTTATATCTGATTTACATGGTTCAGAAAATGTGGGGATTAACATATGGTTTGTTCTTCTTCATCATCCAATGGACACTTATAATCATCGGTATCACCTTCGTATGTATCTTTGGACCTGGTAGAATTCGTGGACTTCATTTTTCTTTGTTCTTCGTCTTGGGTTGGAGTTCTCTCTTATTTGTACCTAGCTGGATTAGACAAGATTTGAATCTCTTCTTCTGGATTATCATGGGTGGTGTCACTTATACCCTTGGTATGATTCCATTTGCAGCTTTGAAAAATAAAAAAGGTGCCCACTTTGTCTGGCACATAGTCGTACTAACAGCATCAATATTGATGTGGGTTGGTATTTATAAATACGTTTTCTAAAAAAATCAAATAAAAAACTGCCGAATTGGCAGTTTTTTTATTGATATTTTATTTAGAATTGAGTTTATCGATTCCTTCTTTGATTTGAGTGAGAAGGACGATATCATCTGGTTTCTTACTAGCAGCTTCATCAGCTTTCTTCTTAGCTTCAGCTTCTTTAGTTTTCTTAAGCTCAGCAGCTTCTGGATGATTAGCTTCCCATTCAGCTAAGGCTTTCTCATTCAATTCAGCTTCGAAAGCAAGTCTCTTAACTTTGATAGCATTGACAGATTTGATGATAGCAAATAATGTGACAGCGATGATGAGGAAGGCGATGACTGCATTGATGAAAGTACCCCAATCGATAGTTGCAGATAAATTATAAGTATAAGTGGTGCCATGAAGTGTATATTTACCTAAAATTGTAGTTTTTACACTTTCAATCAAATTAGGATTGGCATCGACAACTTCTTTTGTATATAAAGCATATGCTTCAGTTGTAGCCTTTGCTTGTAAATCACTTGCTGAGAAGAATTGACCAAGACCGTTTACTGTATCCATACCCTTTTGAGCATCGTTCAAGGCTGGAAGAACAGTGACTAAACCTTTTAAACCACCTGGAACTCCCCAAGTACAGATACTGAGAAGAATATTAGTGAAGGCTGTAACAATTGCACCAAAGGCATTACCCATGATGACACCAACAGCCATGTCTAAGACATTACCCTTAGTGATAAATTTTTTGAATTCGGCTCTTAAAGAACCTTTCTTCTCAAATTTTTCTAAATCTCTTTCTGCTTTTGACATTTCATTTTTTGACATATTAAAATAACCTCTTTAAAAATACAAAAAGTATTTTACTACTCGATAAATAATTTATCAATACCAATTTTAAAGCTTGAAAGTTTCTTTTAACATTGATGAAAATTCATCTTCATCCATAGAACCTATCTGCATATCTTTTTCTTGTCCGTTATGAGAGAAATTGATTCTATTTCCATCTTTAAAAGCTAAGATAGAAGGGATTGATACGATGAAATATTGTTGGGCAAGAGATGGAAATTCATCAGTATCGACTTTAAGGAAAGTGACATCCTTAAATTCTTCTTCGATATCTTCGATAATTCTTCCCATCATTCTGCAA
>CAVEQA010000028.1:2136-15525 GCA_963617725.1 Paludibacteraceae bacterium | reverse complement strand
CTTCTGTAAGCTTTTTTACCATTGTATTTTCCTCCAAAATAAAGGTTATCAAAAAGGGTTGGTAGAAGCTACCAACCTCATTGACAGTTACACTATTCTTAAAAAAAGTTAAACTTACTATATTTTCTTATAATTTCACTATAACCCCTTTAAATATATTTGCTAAGGGGTTACAAGGGGTTATGAATATATTTCTATTGTACAGTTATTTTAGTAAGTAACTTTTTGATAGGTCTATATTCTTTTTCCTATATTAGGGAATCATCATAGGTATGACATATGTTGTAATATTTGACAATTTCTCTTCAGTTAAAAAGTTTACAAACAGCTCTGCTTAAAAGATTATATCTAATTGAAATACATCTATATGTATCGGATTCAAAACATTTGATCTTCGCTGTATTTTTCTTTACCATAACTAGTAGTTCCAAATTCTTCATCTAAAATATAGAAAATATCACTATCTACATAGAAAGAACAAAGATATATTTTCTTATCAATCAATCAGCAATCGATGAATGCATAAATCTACGTATAAATATCAAAGAACTAAACAATGATAACTTGTTTATAAACTAGTTAATAGACAAGTTCTTAGTTAAAAAAACGAGTTTGATTTATCATTGATTCTTACATTTTTTCCATAAATATAGAAATAAGAACAGCATTAAAAATCTGATATTTATTTTATATTTTGTTAAATTTTATTAATTATATATTTTTAAATACTAAAAAAATTTAAAAAACATCTTTCAAATACATGTAAGCAATCATGTCACTGTAAATAAAAGATGTTTATTATTTATAAAAATATTTCTTATACTATTTCAAATAGAACAAATATGATTCTAATATTTCATTTTTATTGAAATATTCGTATTCATATTTTTTAGAACTGATAATTCTGTATCCGAAATGTTCGTAAAAATGATAATTGCAATCAGTATCACTAGTTAGAACTACTGGAACTGATTTATCTCGTATAGAATCAAATTCTTCTATTAATAGTTTTCCGCATCCCTTTCCTTTTGTAAGAGAAGAAAGTATCAATAATACTACTTCTTGTTTTCTTTCTTTGACTGCTGCTGTGAGTTCTTCATCAGCCTTTATCAAGACATCATTGTATTTGCATAATTCATTCACTTCTTCATCATTTCGATATTCTTTAGATAGAGTTGAATACATCTTTGAATAATACTCATCGATATATCCGCATTCTAATTGACAAGTAATAACACCAGATACTCTTCCGTCGATTAGAAGTACTTTTTTATAATCAGAAATAGATAAAGCATGCAATAAATATAGTTCAGTTGCTTTCTCTCTATTTTCAAGCGAAGAACAAAAATCATAATCCCATGTATCTAATAAGACTGGAATTAAAGATTCGATATCTTTTTCAATCAAATTTCTAGTTTCAATTCTCATAATAATCACACCTAAGATAGATTTTTAAGTAAGAAAAAAGCCTGATAAAACATCAGACTATTAGTCGATGGTGCCCCGGGCGGGACTCGAACCCGCACATCATCACTGACATTGGATTTTGAATCCAACGCGTCTACCGATTCCGCCACCGGGGCACTTAATAAATACGCTCATTTTTAGAGCTTTTTAATTGTAACACATTCACTGCTCTTTTTTATTATTTTTTTCAAAAAAATATCATCAAGAACAATTTTAATATAATTTCATGCTTCTATAGCCATATTTGAATATACATATAGTTGAATAAGAAGGAGGATGGTATGAAGTACACATAACTTGGAAACACAAATATTGAAGTTTCAAAATTATGTTTAGGTTGTATGAGTTTCGGACAAAGAGGTACAATGCACGATTGGATTCTCGATGAAAACGAATCTGAAAAAGTTATCGTTTTTTGCTTTGAATATTGGAGAACTTTCTTTGATACTGCTAATCAATATTCAAATGGTACTAGTGAAGAATGATTGGGAAGAATTTTAAAGAGACAAGTTCATCATCGCTTCAAAAGTCTATTATAACGAAGGAAAGCTATCAATAGAGAAATTAAAGGAACTCTTAAAAGATTGCAAACAGATTATTTAGATATTTATATCATTCATCAATTTGATTATGATACTCCGATAAAAGAAACAATGGATGCCTTAAACGGACTTGTAAAACAAGGAAAGGTAAGGACGCTTGGTGCTTCTGTGATGTTTGGATATTTATTCAACAACATGCAATTTGTCGCTAAAGAGAAATATCTCACACCATTTTCAGTCATAGAAAATCACTATAATCTTCTTTATAGAGAAGAAGAAGAAAGAGAGATAATATCGATAATGAATATCTCTCTAATTCTATATAGTCCATTAGCAGCTTGCCACTTAGCAAGAAATACAATTGTAAGATGTCACAGATAACTATTGCATTGCTCTATAAAAAAGAAGTCGGCGCTCCAATTGTCGAAGCTACTAAAGAAAAATATATTCCCAATCAACTCACTAGTGTTATCAGACAAAAGTGATCCTTTATTAAATTTTAATCGTATTTGATTTTAAAAATTATATAATATAAAAATAGTTGGCCCCATAGCTCAGCTGGATAGAGTACCTGACTTCGAATCAGTGGGTCAAGAGTTCAAATCTCTTTGGGGTCACCAATTTTTAAACAAGAAAGTAACATATCAAATGAAAAATCAAAACAGTGAAAAATTCAGAATGTTCAACGACAATGAACTCAACGATTCCTTAGTCTTTTGGAAAAATATCATTCTCTTCATATGGGGAAGCGGTTGTTATTTCGGACTCAATCATTTATTAAACGCCATTTGTGGTAGATTCTATGATTCAATGGGCGATAATAACTACAACATCATGATGATGAATTTGTGTTACGGACTTCTCTTACTCGGATTCATAATCTTCTTTATCGTCGATAGAAAATCAGGAAAAGCACTTTTAAAAAGTTTCAAAGGATATAAACCATATCTCTTCGGATTGATAATCTTCGTCATCAGCTTTGTCCTTGAAATTATCATCAACATGATAATTCACTACGCATACAAATCTAATATTCAAGTCAATTCTAATGAATCTGGACTTCGTCAGATGATAAGCGCATCTCCATGGGCAATCTTCCTTCCTATTGTAGTATTTGGTCCGTTATGTGAAGAATTGACATATCGTGTCGGATTATACGGACTTATCGCAAAGAAAAATAAGTGGATTGGAATTGTTGTCTCAGCCATTGTCTTTGGACTTCTTCACTTCTCCTTCAGCTCTGTCTATGCCGCTATCAATTATGATAGCTTACTTGCAAGTCAATCAAGCATTCTCAAACATTTAGATTCAGCCGGTAACGTTCTATATTATACAAAAGATCAGGTCATCCAGAATTTGATCAACGAACTTCTCAATCTTCCATCTTATATTCTCTCTGGACTTCTCTTAGGCTTTGCCTATGCCCACACAGGAAAGATCAGTGCTTCTATGACTGCACATATCTTAAATAATCTCATCTCAACAGTTATAAGTATGGCAAAAAGTGGAAATACAGACACATCAAATTCAGCTCAACTCATCTTTAGAATCTTTGTAAGATAAATCTAAAAAAGAAGGTGAACAGTAACGTAATACTGAACACCTTCTTTTTTTTACTTATTTTTCAATTTTTTTCTTACAAAATTGCAATCGATATCTTGGAATGTGATAGTATCAACAAAAGGAAGCGATGAATTGACAATCTCTTCTTTATCGACAGTCCAGATGTTGATGATATGATTTTTATAATATCTTTGAACTTTCTTATCCTCTAAGAAAGTGTACTGCAAATCGACACCTTCAAAGAAATTTCTGAACATATAAACAAATTCATGTTTTCCATCTTTAGCGACAAGAAGTTGTCTTACAATGCCAAAATTCTTAAAAGGAAGCAATGCTCGAGGATCAAAAGATATCAGCATATATTTGCTTTTATCTTTGATATCTTTCAATTCTTCTTTTAATCTATCTGCTAATTTCTTATAGTTCTTATTATAGACCTTAAGTTCGATGACTAATGGAACTTTCTCATCTATCAAATCTAAGACTTCTTTAAAAGTTGGAATTTTCTCACCATCATTCAAGGTGTAGTTATTCTTGAGTTCCTCAACAGTTAAATCTTCGACAATACCTTCTTTTGATGTCACTCTTTTAAGAGTGGAATCATGGATGACAACAAGTTTATTATCGGAAGTGAGATGAACATCTAATTCGATTGCCATATCATTATCGATAGCATTACTAAATGCTCGCATTCCATTTTCGATATCATCAATATTGTAATATCCACGATGACAAATACCTAAGAAAAATCTCGGATCTAATTTTCTTTTAATCTCTTCTTTATTCATGTTTAATCCTCTTGGTCGAAGGCTTCTAATCCTTTAGAAATTTTGACCTTATCAATTTTAACATTTTTAACAAAGAGGAAGACAATAAGTGAACAAGTAAGACAGGCAAAGGCATAAATCGGTAAGAAACCAAAATCAAGACCATCGATCAACATCAAAGAACCTAAAGCGATAGGAGTGATAGTTTGACTTGCCATACTAGAAGCATAGTAATAACCGGTAAAAGCACCAATCTTTTTTGAAGAACAAAGCTCAACAACCATCGGGAATGAATTGACATGAACTAATGACATACCAAAACCTTTGAATAACCAAATGAAATAGATAGCCATTGGGAATTTACCACTGCCAGCAGCTCCTTGTAAGAAAGTATAAGAAGCGATGATCCAGAATAAATAGCTGAATAAGGTAAGTGCTAATCCAGAGAAAACAGTCCATTTACGACCGATTTTCTCAGCGATAATTCCACCGAGAGCAAATCCGATGACCGAACCTAAACCGCCGACAATAGTGTTGATCATATTCGCACTAGAACTAGCTTTTAAATAATAAATGGTGTAATTACCCATGAAAGTACCGATACCATTATCAGCCATAAACCAGAAGAATTCAGCGATGAGAATGAGGAATAACATCGTCTTATTCGCTTTGCTCATCGGCTTATCATCTTCGATTTTATTTTCAACAGCCGCGAGTTCTTCTCCACGATCTAATTCATCCTTCATCTCAGCTTCTATCTTATTCTCATTGATGCTGAAGAATAAAACAAGAGCGGAAATAACCATCAAAACAGATGCTAATAAGAACGGAATTTCAATCGCCCAAATATTGTTGGTCTGCCAAGTATTTTTACCATTAGTACCTAGATATTGACTCAAGACAAAGAAAATACCGACAATAGTAGCGCAAGCACCACCTAAATATCCCATGATATTGATGATACCATTAGCTTTTGATCTCAAAGGTTTTGGAGTCATATCAGGCATCAATGAAACAGCAGGATTGCGGTACATCATCATGAAATTGACAACGATAGCCATCATCGCAAGATATCCAGCTAAATTGTTGAAATGGAAGAAGACAGGAATGAATGGGAAGGCGATAGCACAAACAAAAGTTCCCACTAAAATATAAGGCATTCTCTTACCAATTTTAGTATGAGTTCTATCAGATAACTTACCAAAAATTGGAAGAAGGATCAAAGCAGCTAAATTATCGATAGCCATCATAATACCGACAAGATATTGGACTTCTTTCTCAGTGGATCCTGGAATTGCCTTTTTGAATAATTCAGTCAAGAAGGTCGGACACCAAGAATCATATACCTGCCATAATAAAAGAATGCCAAAGAACGCAAAACCTATGATACACGTTCTTTTGACATTCAGTTTCAACACTTTGCTTTGGTTTTGATTTTCCATAAAATTTTTCTCCTATTATGAATTCAATTAAATATAATTAATGTTAATGTTTGAATCTATACTCTTTTTAAAAATTTACAACTTCTTTACAATTTAATTATAACTAAACAACTTATCTACTAGATCTGGAAGTTCTAAAAGATTATCAATCTTATATTCATCATCTTCAATGACACCAAATCCATAATTAGCATGGATGAATTTTACTGATGCCTTTTGACTTTCAATCTTATCTTTCAAGGTATCACCGACATAAATGACATCATCAATACCTTCTTTATCTTTAAGATAAATGATATTCTGCCATTTAGCAAGTTTAGTATCTCCAGCGCAAATATGTCCTTTGAAATATTTTTCCATATGACAGGAAGAAAGATAATTCTCAACATATCCGACATCAGAATTAGATACGACATAAAGAGGATACTTAGATGAAAGAATAGCTAAGACCTCTTCTTCATTCGGATATAAAATTCCTGGTTTCTTATTCAAGAATTTTATCTCATCTTTGACACATTCTTGAAATAACTTCATTGCCTCATCTTCATTTACACCTGGGAAGGTGATAGGAAGCGTTTCAAGAGGAGTCAATCCCATCGTCGATTTAATCTTATCCAAAGAGAAGTTGAAAGGTTGATTCATCCTTTCCATCGTCTTATTCCAACTATCCCTTATTTGATCAATCGCATCCCATAATGTACCATCTAAATCAAAAAAAATGCTTTTTTTCATAATGATTTAATTGTAGTACTTTTTTTCTTTGTTTTCATTAAAAAAATGAATAAACTCAATATTTTTATTAAATCACTTAAAAAATTCAAAGATAATACTCCTATTTTAGAAGATCAGCTAATGAAAACTCATCCTTCTTGATATCTGAAATGCATTTATATTCTTATATATATTCAAGCCAAATTATAAAATTACTGTTTGTAATGAATTAAAAATAACATAGTTTTATCAATAAAAATTTTTAACATTAAAATCATATGTGATATAAAATATTGTGTTTAAAATTATCAGAGGTGAATATGGAATATCAAGATAGATTAGTACGAGCAACGGCTGCAAATGATCAACTCAGATGTTTTGCAGTTACAACAATGAATATTGTCGAACATGTAAGAAAGGTACATTCTTATTCTCCAATTGCAACAGCAGCTATAGGAAGACTGATGACTGGTGGTGTCATGATGGGAAGTATGCTTAGAAATAAAGATGATATCATCACCTTACAGATAAGAGGTGATGGACCTCTTAGTTATTTAGTTGTCACCAGCAAAAATGATGGCAGTGTCAGAGGTTGTGTCAACGGAAAAGATACAAATGTCATCTTACCACCTAATGAATCCGGACATTTAAATGTCGGACAAGCCATCGGAAATGGAACTCTTACCATCATCGAAGATCTAGGTTTAAAAGAACCATATACGACAGAAATTGATCTTCATTCATCAGAAATAGCTGATGATCTAACTTATTTCTTTGCTCAATCAGAACAAACACCTACCTCAGTTGGTCTTGGTGTCTTATTTGATAAAGATACTGTCAAAGTCAAAAAAGCAGGTGGATATATCATCCAGTTATTACCTAACACAGATGAAAAAGTCATCGACCAATTAGAGAAGAATATTCGAAAATTAAATGGAGTGACTGATATCTTAGAAAAAGAAAATACTCCCGAAGCAATATTAAAAACTGTCTTAGAAGGATTTGATATCTCATTCAAAGAAACAATGCCAGTATATTTCCACTGTGATTGTTCAAAAGAAAAAGGAAGACATATATTAAAACTAAGTGGTAGAAAAGAATTAAAAGAGATGATCGACGAAAATAAACCGGTAGAAATCGTTTGTAATTTCTGTGGAAAGAAATATGATTATTCAGTTGAAGAATTAAACGAAATATTCAACAGTCTTGTTAATAAATGATTTTTAGTAACTAAACAATTTATCAATTAATATTAACTTTGTTTTAAAAAATAGGACTCCGTCAAGAGTCCTATTTTCGTTTTTTAGATTGAATAATTGATAACTATTGATGCATTTTTAGATGCATAATCTGTTTCATCAATCAATTTGAAATATGAAGTATTAGAAGGAATTGTATAGGTGTAAACACCATTATTATAAGTTGGAGTTATTGAAGTACCAGTATTAGTATCATCTATGATAGATGAAGAGACATAGCAAGATAAAACTCCATAAAATTGATGATTATTCACATCTTTTTCAGTGACGACAATCGATGATAACTTAGAAATGGCGGTTTCGTTATAAAGAAATCCAGAACCCTTCTTTTTATTTCTAAATTGGATATAATCGTTATTGTAGCAAACACTCAAATATTTCAAGGTGATGTTATCTTTTGTGATTGTAGATTCTTCATCAACATATGAAACCGAGAAATCACTATATATCAATTCAAGTGAATGATCGCCTGTTGGTGTTGGTACATATTTTGATAATTGAATGTAGAAGACACCTTGTCCGATCATATATTCAACCTTAATACCTAAACTAGAATTTATGGCTGTATAGCTCGTGTCAATTGTATAATTTGCAGCTTTGAGTTTTGTTTCATAACTTGAAACATAAGCAGTTTCTTCAACGCTAGTATCATAATTCCCACCGATCATCAAATATTCAGTCCCAGATGAATAGGCTTGATATTTTTCTCCTGTTTTTAATGGGAATGAAGGAAGTGAGCTTTCATCAAGATTATCGATATCTAAGAAAGTTTGAACAAGTGAATATGGGAAACTTTCATATTGACTAGCTCCTTCTTCATACCATGCAAAGATTTCGAAGACATTTGAAACATAATCAAGTTGAATCCATATCATGTCATTTGAATCTTCTATTTGATATGAATAGTAATGATAGTCATCATCACTATCTTCTTCATCAAAGATGAAGTCTGCATCTAATAATTGATTCCCATAACTAGTTCTTAAATCACCACAAGTGGAATCATAGACGATAAAACATTCTCCATCTTCATCAGTACCGCTAGCTTCAGTGTAAGTAGTTGGTAATCCAGTAGGATATGGAAGAGATGTATATCCACTGAGATATGAAGACATCACTTCTAAAGTAGAAGCATTCCAAGTCACTTCATCGTCTTTTTTAGTTGAAGAATCAACTAATTCTTTAGCTGATGTTTTCTTATCATCAGTCTTTGATACATTAGAACTGACCGGACTCGTTTTTGATATTGCTGAATTAGTATTACCATTTGTTGTATTATTAGAAGTTGAACAAGATGGTAATAAAAGACTTAAGGATAAAATAGACAATTTCAATAATTTATTTTTCATAATTTTCCTAACTGATATATCAATATTTATTTTTCTTCTAAAAGCTTTTCTAACTTATCAACGAGTTCTTCCATTCTATCAGTAACTGCAAGGAAGGCTTCTTTATTAGTCAAATCAACACCTGCGATCTTAACTTCATCGATAGGATAGGTAGAACCACCAGCTTTTAACATATTGATATAGTTATCAAAGGCATGTTCTTTTCCTTTCTTGACATTCTCATATATCAACATAGATGCAGTGAAGGAAGTAGCATATTGATAAACATAGAATGGTGAATAGAAAAGATGAGGGATATAGGCCCAAACATATGGCTTGACTTCTTCTTCGCTGATATCAATTCCATAATATGTCTTATATAAAGCTACCATCTCATCACATAAGACTTGATAATTGATTGGTTTTCCTTCTTCTGCCATTTTAGCGATATCATATTCAAAATGAGCGAATAAGGTTTGGCGATAGAATGTAGACATAATTTCATCGATTGATTTTTGTAATAAGGCAATCTTATCATTTCTATCAAGAGTTCCAGATTCCATCAAATAATCTAAAAGATTGTGTTCATTGAAGGTAGATGCAATCTCAGCGACGAAGATTGTGTAATTTTGTTTGACCACTGGCTGAGCTTCTTCACTGTATAATGTGTGAATTGAATGACCAGATTCATGAGCGAGAGTGAAGACATCATCTAATTCTCCATTGAAATTCAAAAGAATATATGGATGAATGTTTTCTCCACCACTAGAATAAGCACCAGTTCTCTTTCCTAAATTATGATAGACATCGACATAACCATCGCTTGAGACATCATGGGCTTTATCTTGGAAATCTTTTGGGAATTTCTCAATTGATTTGAAGAATAATTCTCTAGCTTCTTCATAGGTGTATTTCTTATCTGACTTTGCAAGTTGTAAAAAACGATCATAACTTCTATGATGTTCAAGTCCTAAATATTTTCTTCTGACTTCTAAATATTTATGAAGTGGTTTTGCATGAGTAGAAGCTACTTCGATGAGATTATGGAAAACTGATTCTGGAATATTGTTGTTGTATAAATGTTCTTGAAGAATAGATGAATAACCTCTAGCTTTCATCTCACTGAGCTGAGCTTGAACGACAGTGTTATAAATTTCACCATAGACATTTTTATGTTCTTCATACCAAGAATAAAGAGTTTTGAAGATGAGTTCTCTATCTTCAGCATCTTTACAAGAACCGATAAGAGAGGTCCAATTGCTCAAATTGACTTCGACTTCACTTCCATCTTTAAGAGTGACTTTTTTAGGTGCATAATCACCAACACTCAATTGAGAATATAAAGTAGAACCTGCACTTTGAAGAGGACTATAATAAGATGTTAACTTTTCTTGTTGAGATGGAAGAATGAATTTCTTAGATCTGAATAACTTATCATACTCATAATCAAAATCGCTGTATTCTGGATATTTCTTGAAGAAATTATCGACATATTCTTTTCCGATATTTAAAATTTCTGGTCCGGCATAACTGGATAAAGAACCATAATCGTTGAATAACATTTCAACCTTTGATAAATCGCTTAAATTCTTAACATCTCTTTTATCTAAATCGCTTTTCATTGAAGCGTACATTCCAAGATGTGATAGTTCAAGATCCAATTCTCTTTGAACATCTAAAAACTTTTTGAATTCATTCTCATCATTCAATTTTCCTTCAAATGATTTCAAAGCTACAAAAAGACGATTTTTAACATCATCAATTTCTTTTAAAAAGCTTTCCTCATCTTTGTAAATTTTACTTAAATCCCATTTATCAGCCATATTTTACCTCCGTGTGACAAGGTAGATTATAACAAAAAATAAAATATAACTATTACTAATTTTCTAATCACCTTTTAAAATGTGAACATTCTATGAGATTTTATAAAAAAAATAATTCTTAAAATTAAAATTCAGTTATAATAAATTTGTGAGGAAAACTTATGAAAATTGCTATTTCTGCAGAAAGTACTATTGATTTACCAAAAGAAATCTTAGCCGAATTTGATATTAAAACCGTCCCATTCACTCTTGTTATGGATGATACACAAGCACTAGATGGAGAAGTCAATGCTGAAGATCTCTTCAAATTTGTTGAAAAGACAGGAAAATTGCCAAAGACAAGTGCTGTCAATGAATTTCAATTTGAAGAACATTTCAAAAAATTATTTGATGAAGGATATGAAGCTATCATTCATTTCTCTCTTTCAAGCAAGATATCTTCTGCTTGTCAAAACGTTATCAAAGCAAGTGAGAAATTTAAAAATGTCTATATCATCGACACCCTTGCCTTATCTACATCCATCGCTTTACAAGCGATATACGGAAGAAAATTAGCATTAGCAGGTAAAGAACCAGAAGAGATTGTCAAACTTGTAAAAGAAAGAATCAACGGTTTACAGACTTCATTTGTCTTAGAGACAGTCAACTATCTCTATAAAGGAGGTAGATGTTCAGCTCTTGCTATGTTTGGAGCTAATTTACTTCATATCAAACCAAAAATCATCATGGATAATGGTGCTATGACATCCACTAAGAAATATCGTGGTAATATGATGAAAGTAGTGAGTGAATATGTCGAAGACACTCTTGCTGAAGCTAATAATATGGATAAAAGCCTTGTCTTCATCACCTCATCAAGCGCACCTAGCGATGTTGTTGATGCTGTGAAAGAAAGACTTAAAAAAGCAGGGTTTGAGAGAATTGTACCAACACAGGCTGGTGCAACTATCACATGCCACTGCGGACCTCATACTCTCGGTATTTTGTATTATAACGACGGAGAACATAAGATCTAACTTGATACCTTCGAAAGAAGGTATTTTTTATTCTAAGACAAAAGAATAGAAATCAAATTTGCCTTTTCCTTCAAAATATAAAAAGATAGCATCTTTTGAATTCGTACTTTTAAGTTCTAGTTCGATGAGTTGATTTTTGGAATCGAATTTGACATCAGTTGTTGAAATAGGTTTTTCTTTTTCTTTTAAAGATAACTTGATGACACCTGTGAATTTTCCTGATACTTTCAAGATCATCTTTTTTGTTTCTAATAGATTGAAATACTTATATCCGATTGTTGTACCATGTTGTACATTGTGGATATATTGGCTCTCAACATTTTGTTTTACTTTTTTATCTTGAGTGATATATGTTTTAAAAAGTGAGAAAAATGGTGGCCTAAAAAATGGATAGAACACATTTCCTTCTTTAGGAATCAAAGTCGAACAAATACTTGCTTTATATTCGCCTTTTCCTTCTAGTGTTGAAGGATTAAGCCCCATGCTTGTCTTTTCAACCTGAGGAATACTTCCATCATCAAGGATTTGAATTCTTTCAGCCATCGCCTGTCTATCTGTATTTGTATAATTAGTATGTCTATGATAAAAAATATAATAATTACCATTGATATCTAAAATACTTCCATGATTATTTCCAAGCGGATAACAAGCTTCTTTTCTAGTTCTACCTAAATATCCAACATCACCATTAGAGATGATGACACCACCATATTCAAAAGGCCCCATAGGAGAGTTAGAAATCGCATAGCAAAGTTCATGACCACTATTTGAGGAATAGATAAAATAATATCTACCATTGATTTTTCTCATACTAGAAGCTTCAAAGAAAGCGTGATTTTTTTCAATCAGAGAAGTCTTAGCATCATATCTATTCATGATTTTGATAGGATTTTCTTTGATAGTCAGCATATCTTCTTCTAATTCCATCACAAAAGCTCCATCTGGTTTATGACCTAAAGGGATTTGAGGGAAAAATCCTGTAGCGCCAAATCCAGAATAAAGATAAATCTTTTTATCATCATCGACAAAGATAGCAGGATCGAAAGCAAAAGGATCACCTTTTCTTTTTCCATATAATTTACCATCTTGATATCTGACAAATCCTAAGAATGAAAAAGGACCTTTAGGAGAGATGGAACTAGCAACTGAGATGATACTCGACCATGAATATGAATAATACAAATAATACTTTCCATCATTGCCTAGACAAACATCAGGAGCATAATAATCATTCTTTCCATGTTTAGAAAGAGGATCAGCATTCTTTTTAGGATAAATAATACCTTCATAACTCCAAGAAGTTAAATCATCAAGTGGACAGGAATATGTCACATAATCCTTATGACAAAATGGAAATTCACCAAAAGAATCGTGAGAGCCATAGATATAAACACGATTTTCAAAAATATGGGGTTCTCCATCGGGAACATATTCGTATTGCGGTAAATATGGATTGTTTATCTGTTTCATG
>CAVEQA010000028.1:0-2126 GCA_963617725.1 Paludibacteraceae bacterium | reverse complement strand
ATGTAATTTTTACATATTTATTTGAACTAATCTAAAATTAAATAAATTATTTTTGATAAAAAGTAAGAGCTTTCGTATCTAAAATAATATAAAAAATTATACAATATTTACATGAAAAATTTAATATTGTTATTCGATCAAGATGGAACACTTGCAAACTCAGGTCCTGGAATTAAAAGATGTGCAAAAATGGTCCTAGATAATTACGGAATTATCAAACAAGAAAATGAATTAGATGTTTTTGTAGGACCGCCATTAAAAGACTCCTTTAGAGATTTTGGAATCAAAGAAGAAGACCTAGATGATGCCGTCAGCATGTATAGGAAAGAATATAATTCCAAAGGAGTATTTGAAAATAAGATATACGAAGGAATTGAAAATCTCTTAAAAACATTAAAAAAAGATGAATATCCTCTCTATATTGTCACATCAAAGCCGATGGACATGGCAAAAAAAGTTGTCGAATATTTTAAAATATCTCAGTATTTTGATGGTATTTATGGAACTGATCCAAACTCAAAAAGAGTCCAACCAAAGACTGAAATATTAAAAAGATGTCTTGAAGAAATAGATAACAAAGATGCTAAATATGTGATGATTGGAGATACCAAATTCGATATCAATGCTGCAAAAGAAAACGATATTCTAAGCATCGCTTGTCTTTGGGGATATGGAAGTCTTGATTCGATTGAAAAATCCCACCCTGACTACATCGCAAAAACACCTTCTGACATCCTTTATTTGATTCAATCGATTGAAAGCGATTGCTAAAACACGAATAAATTGATTAAGAATATGTAATTATTACAAAAACTATAGAATTTAATAAAAATTGATGATATACTATTTTCGAAATAGATGTCTTAGATATAAAAACAAATCACTATCTAGGTCTTTGTATGGAGGAATGAGAAATGGCCAATAAAAGAGAACCATCTACACCAAGAGATTTTGATGATCTTTACAAGGCAGTTGTAGCTTGTAAAACCAAAGAAGAAGCTGAATTATTCTTAAACGACTTACTTACCAAACAAGAAAAGATTGATTTAACTGATCGTATTAAAGTTGCCAAGCTTTTCCTCGAAGGCAAGACATATGTTGAAGTCACTAAAGAAACAAATGTCTCTTCTGCTACACTCGCTCGTGTAAGCAAATGCTTACAAAATGGTAAAGGCTATGCTCTTGTCATCAAGAGAATGCATCGTAGAAAGAAACAAATCGGCAGCCTTTACGACGAAGATTAATTTTTAAAAAATTAGCTGTACCACTAAGGTACAGCTTTTTTTACATTCGTTTTTCTCTTACTTTTCTATCGAATCTGAAACCTTCATCGATATTTTTAAACTTTGAGTAGAAATATTCATCACACATAGCATCACTCAATGATTTTGGATAACGACCATACATACAAAGTTGTCTTTCATAGTCATAGATAATTTTTAAATCTAAGTATTTATATGATAATTCATCTCTTCTATGACTTGCAAAGCCATAGAATTTTTCTTGATTCATATCTTCTCTATTTTCATCAAAAGCGATGACATCAGCATAAATATCATAGATTGATGTCGAATTAGAAAAATTAGTCAAATCAGGAAGATTGCCGCCAGCCGGTCTCATATTACATTCAAGAGCGACAAATTCTCCTTTTTTAGCAAATCCTTCTTTGTCTTTTTTAAGAATAAAAAATTCAATATGAAAGCACCTCTTCCTTATACCGAAAGCTTTAACAACATTTTTACCGGTTTCTAAAAATGATTTTTGATCAATATCATCCATTTTTAAACCAAATGGAACACAAAAATAGCCTTCGTCAGCTTTAGTATTAACAACTTCCGCTACTGGAGTTGGAAAATGAGTTGTCGAGCAAAAAACCACATCACTATTATCATCGCAAACGCCATCAAAAGAGATGATTTCACCATCAATATATTCTTCCATTATATAAGTTTCTTCTAGTTTACCGCTTAAAAAATTAGTTAACTCATCTTCGTTTTTTAGAGCAAACGAATCACAAGCTCCAACACCAATATCTGGTTTTACAAAAACAGGATATGATACTTTTGATGCAAATTCTTTCGCTTTTTCTAAATCTTCCTTACCATTAACAAGGATGTATCTCATAG
>CAVEQA010000027.1:0-16519 GCA_963617725.1 Paludibacteraceae bacterium | reverse complement strand
AAAAGAAATATCCAGTCGAAAAAGCCAAAGGAATATCAACAAAATACAATAAATTATAAAAATAATATATTTATACTTAATTGTTAATGAATTAATAATCTTTTTGCTTTATAATATTTTCTAGGAGTGATTTCTATGTCTAATCTTAAATTACAATTGGATTCTAACAAAATTTATCACAAAGAATTTGTAGGTACAAAACCTGGATATGATGCTATGCAAGTAGATTCATTTCTTGATATTGTCATCAAAGACTATACAGCTATTGAACAATATCAAATTCAAGTGGAAAAAGAAATTGCTGAGTTGAACCAAAAAATTTCATTTTTAAACGATCAGCTCAATAAATCAGAATCAGAAATTGTCGCCTTAAAATCAAGATATAGTGAAATTTCTTCTAACACAGATGCAAATTTAAATAACTTAGAATATTTAACACGCATCAGCAAGCTTGAAAAAGCATTATCAAAAGCTGGTATAAATCCAAATACCATCGAATGAAAATATCCGACTCAGATGACTGCAGGCTGTTTTTAAACAGTTTGAGGAAAGTCCATGCTCGCACAGGCTGTGATGCCTGTAGTGTTTGTTCCAAAGGAAATAAATGACTTTGGGTAGGGAGGAGTCCCTAACGGCTTGGAAGAATCTAAACGAAAGCATGATGTCTTCCTACTAAAGCTCCACAGTGACGAAGCCATGGGAAACTATGGAAATGAAACGTTGGAAAGCCCAACAAGCGAGAAACCTAAATTTTGGTAAGGGAAATCAGAAGTGGGAACTGAACTGCGACTGGTGGGTTATTTATAACTCAGATAAATTGTCATCCTCGACATAACATGGCTTATAGAGTCGGAACTCTTAAATATTTATATAGAAAGGAAAAACAATGAATTTACCTAATAAAATAACAACAATAAGATTGATTTTATCAATGATCATCATTGTCATCTTTTCTTTAACATTTATACCAGGTGCTACTACAACATTCGCTAAAGAAATAACTATCACTTCTTTCCACACAGGATTCAACTGGATTGACTTAGTTTGTTGTATCTTATTCATCATAGCTAGTTCAACCGATGCAGTTGATGGACATATAGCAAGAAGTAGAGGATTAGTGACAAATCTAGGTAAATTCTTAGATCCTTTAGCTGATAAATTCTTAGTTGATTCAGCATTGATACTCTTATGTTGCAGAAAGGATTTTTCATCTCATTTCCAAGTCTTTCCTCTCTTTGTAGTTCTATTTGTAGGAAGAGACTTAGCGATGGATGGACTTAGATTTATCGCTGCAAACCAAGGAAAAGTCTTAGCTGCTAACATTTATGGAAAGATTAAAACAGCTATTCAAATGGGACTCATTCCTGTATTATTCTTAAATGGATTCCCATTCTCATTATTAAATGTTACAAATGGAATGGATAGTTGGCTATCAACAAGATGGGAATACACCTACATAGTTATGAATACATTTGTCTTCATCTCACTATTTATGTCTTTATTATCTTTGATTATATATTTAGTTAAAAACAAAAATGTTCTAAAGGAGGAAACTAAATAATGGAACGTAAAGAATTATTAGATGCATTAAATGAACATCACCTTTCCCTTTCAAGCATGGAATCAGTAACTGGTGGCTTATTCGCTTCCTGTTTTACTTCAATTCCAGGTGCTAGCAATGTCTTTAAAGGTTCTGCTGTCACATACCAAGATAAGACAAAACAAAGTTTTGGTGTCAAAAAAGATACATTGAAGAAATTTGGTGCAATTTCAGCTGAAACAGCTAAAGAAATGGCTATTAAAGCAAGTGAATTCTTCCAATCTGAAGTATCTGTTTCATTCACTGGAAATGCAGGACCTGATGTTATGGAAGAAAAACCAATTGGAATGGTATTTGTTTCAATTCGTGTTTTAGACAAATTATATACCTATCAATTATCATTAAAAGGTGAAAGAGATGCCATTAGAAAACAATGCGTCGATTTCGCTTTCCAAACAATTTTAGATAAAGTTAAGGAACTTCCATTGGACAAAACTAATCAATAAAGTCCATCAATATTGAAAGGTGGATTTAATCCTATGAAAAAAGTCACAAAAGAAGAAACAAACCCAATCGAAGAAGACAAAGACAAAGCTGTAGAAGCAACCATGAGAGATATCCGTTCCTATTTCAATGATAAAGGTATTATTATGAAAATGGGTGATCAACCAAGTGTTGATGTCGGAGTAATCCCAACTGGATCATTGCTTTTAGATGCTGCTTTAGGTGTCGGTGGTTATCCAAAAGGACGTATCATTGAAATCTATGGGCCTGAAAGTGCTGGTAAAACAACATTCGCATTAGAAGCTATCGCTGAAGTACAAAAGCTTGGTGGTAGAGCAGCTTTTGTTGATGCCGAACATGCAATCGATCCAGATTACGCAAAAACACTTGGTGTCAATATCAATGAACTCATTCTTTCTCAACCAGATTATGGAGAACAAGCATTAGAAATTGTCGATATGCTCGCTAAGTCAAACGCCATCGATTTGATCATTGTCGATTCCGTTGCAGCCCTTGTCCCAAAGAGTGAATTAGAAGGCAGTTTTGAAGATAACTCTGTCGGTTTACAAGCTAGATTGATGTCTAAAGCCCTTAGAAAACTCGCTGGTATTCTTTCAAAATCAAGTTGCACCGTAATTTTCATCAACCAACTCAGAGAAAAAGTTGGCGTAATGTACGGAAATCCAGAGACGACAACTGGAGGTCGTGCTTTAAAATTCTATTCCACAATCAGAATGGAAATAAGACGTGGTGAAGTTATGAAACAAGGCGAGAACATCTTAGGAAATACTGTCAATGTTAAAATTGTCAAAAATAAGGTTGCCCCGCCATATCGTTCTTGCAAAATCGATTTAATCTATGGAAAAGGTATCTCTAAAGACCATGAATTAGCTCAATTAGCTGTTGACTACGGCTTTATTGAAAAGAGTGGTTCTTGGTTCTCATATAATGGAGAAAGAGTCGGTCAAGGTATCAATTCTCTCTATCTTTGGTTAGATGACAACCTCGAGATAAAAGAAAAATTGGAAGAACAAATCCGTGCTAAATTGACTCCTTCTAATACAAGTGAAGACAAAGAAGAGCCACAAGAGATATAAAATAACTAAATAAATATCAAGGAAGAGTGTTTCGCTCTTCCTTTTTTCTATAAAATAAAACTATTAAATGCTGAAATATTGTCTTATAATATTATTTAGCATAGCTTGGCTATGTTTGATATATATAAAGATTAAATATTCTCAAAAATAAGACGTACTTTTACATATAGAACGAAAAATTCAATGGGAATCAATCTTTTTCCTGTATCATTTTGTCCAGACACGGGGACATTTTTAATCGTGTCAGAAAGAAAGGTAATAAAATGAGCACACCAATCATTATCCTTATTGCTTTACTTTGCGCAATAGCTGGTGCTGGTATCACATCTGTCTTCTTCCTTTATATACCAAAGAAGAAAAAAGAAAATGCGACCAAGCAAGCTGAACAAATCATCAACGATGCCAAAGCAAATGCAGATAAGATCCTCGCTGATGCAAAAAAAGAAGGTAAACAAACAGTCGATGAACTAAAAGTAGCTGCTGAAAAAGATATCAAAGAGAGAAAATCTACCATTGTTCAATCCGAACAAAAGTTAGATCAAAGAGAAGCCTCTCTTGATAAAAGAGAAGATGCCATCATCAATAGAGAAGAAGCTATTGATAAAAAGAAAGACGAGTTAGAACGTCAACAACAATCACTCACAGCAAAAGATAAAAATCTTCAAGAAAAGTTAGATTCTGTTCTTGCCGAAATCGAAAAAATCGCTAACATGACAGAAGATGAAGCTAAGACCGAACTCATGAAGAGAGTTGAAGAAAAAGAAGCTAAACGAATCGCTATCTATAAAGAACAGATGGAAGAAGAAGCTCAATCTCAAGTCGAAGACAAAGCCAAAAATTTACTTGGATTCGCAATGGAAAAATACGCTCAAGAAGTCACAAGTGAACGTTCTACTTCTTCAGTTACTCTCCCAAGTGATGAGATGAAAGGAAGAATCATCGGAAGAGAAGGTAGAAATATCAAATCGATGGAAGCCATGTTTGGTGTTTCTCTCATCATCGATGATACTCCTGAAACTATCACAGTCTCCTGCTTTGATCCAATAAGAAGAGAAAAAGCAAAGCTCACCTTAGAAGCTCTTATCAAAGACGGAAGAATTCAACCAGGAAGAATTGAAGATTTATACACTAAAATATCAAATGATTTCGATGATTCTTTAAGAAGAATTGGAGAACAAACAGTCTTCAAACTTGGATTACCACGTATCTCTAGCGGTCTTTATCCATATATCGGACGTTTGAAATATAGAACATCATTTGGTCAAAATGTTCTTGACCATTCCATCCAAGTCGCTTATTTATCAAGCGTTATGGCAAGTGAATTAGGACTTGATCCTATCATGGCAAAACGCGCCGGTCTTCTTCACGATATCGGAAAATCAATCGATGCCGAGCAAGAAGGAAGCCATGTCCAATTAGGTAGTCAATTGGCTAAGAAATTCAATGAACCAGATGTCGTTGTCAATGCTATTGAATCACATCACGGCGATACAGCTAAGAAATATTTAATTTCCGAACTTGTAACAGCCGCTGATACTCTCTCAGCTGCTAGACCTGGTGCAAGAAGTGAAACTCTTGAAACCTACATCAAGAGACTTGAACAATTAGAAGAAATCTGTAAGAGTTTTGATGGCGTTTCTTCAAGTTACGCCCTTCAATCCGGTCGTGATGTCAGAGTTATGGTCGTCCCAGAAAAAGTCAATGATGAAGATGCTAAGGTATTAGCAGTCCAGATCAGAGAAAAAATCGAATCTGAAATGCAATATCCAGGTCAAATCAAAGTCAGTGTCATCCGTGAGACGAGGGCTGTTGAAATTGCAAAATAACAATATGTTCACCATTCTCTTCCTTGGCGATATCGTCGGTCCTATCGGAAGAGAAGGTGTGAAAAAATATTTAGCAAATAACAAATTCGATTTTGTCATTGCTAATGGCGAAAATGCAACTCATGGTCACGGACTTAATTATTCTCATTATCATGAATTATTGACTTATGGTGTCGATTGTATCACAAGTGGAAATCATTTCTTCAACTGCAAAGATATCTTCGATGAAAAATATGTCTTTGAAAAAGCGGTAAGACCCTATAACTTTGATAAGATGGCACCAGGTGTTGGAACTAACTTATTCATCAGTAAAGACGGAACGAAAATAAGAGTCACCAATATGATAGGAAGAGTCTATTTAGCCAACTTAGCTCAGACATCTCCATTCTATGATTTTGATGAAATCTACAATAAATATAAAGATGAAAATTGCATCCATTTTGTAGATTTTCACGCTGAAGCCACGGCTGAAAAAAGAATCTTTGGTGAATATGTAGACGGAAGAGTAACTGCCGTTTGTGGAACTCACACCCATGTTCAAACAAACGACGCAAAACTATTATCAAAAGGTACATTCTTTTTAACCGATGCTGGCATGAATGGCGAATATGATTCCTGTCTTGGCGATGATAAAGAAGGTGCTATTTATAGAACTATCACCGGAATGCCTGGAAAATTAGAGGTCAATAGAACAGGCATATGTCTAATCAATGGTGTGATTTTGACCATCGATAAAACGACAAATAAGGTAGTAAAATTCGAGTTGGTAAATCAAAAAATAAATTGTTAAACTCTTAAAAAGGCTTTTGAATAAAGAAGCCTTTTTTTCTTTTAAGATTTGTTTTTTCTTGAAAAGTTTTAGACAATAATATAATATAATTAGTGGAAAGAAGGAAAACTATTATGACTACATTAAAAGCTAGTGGTAACACTCAAATCCAAAAATTAGCTGGCGCAATTGCTGGCAATATTCGCAATGAAGGTAAAGTCAACATTTCTTTAGTTGGAGCTTCCGCTTTGAATCAAGCTTTAAAAGCTTGTATTGTCGCAAGAAGATTCTTAAAAGATGATCCAAATAAATGTGATCTTTATATTCAACCTGAATTCGTCTTACAAAACTTCTCTGACAAAGGTGATGAAACAAGAGAAGTCACAACTATCACTCTTCACGTTTTAAAGGCTGAATACAATGAAGAAACTGCTGTCTCTTCTATTGTTCCACCTCACGCTGAATAAAAGATACCAGTATGAAAAAAGTCCGTTTGGTTTCTCTCCCTAATTTAAGGGATGCCGCCAAAAGGAATTCGAACATCAGTGTCGAATACAAAAAGGCTGATTTAAAGCCTACATCTTTCCTTACCTCTTGGGGGCAGGGAAAGATTTTTGTTATTCGTACCTATGGTTGTCAAGCCAATGTTCGTGATTCCGAAATAATCCGCGGCTATTTATTATCACTTGGAATGAAAGAAAGCGATGATTTTTCAGAAGCTGATTTCATCCTTTTCAACACCTGTGCTGTCAGAGAAAATGCTGAAAATCACCTCTATGGAGAACTTGGAGCAGCGAAGAAAAGATACGAAAAGAATAATGGAACTGTCATCGCCATCTGTGGATGTGTCATGCAAGAAGAAGTTCCTGTCAAATACGTACTTGAACATTTCCCATTCATATCATTGATCTTTGGTACCCACAACATATCAGCATTCTATTCTCTTTTAGAAGATAGTATTAAAAATAATGTTTTAATTGTCGATGTAAAAGCAAATTCAAATCAAATAGTTGAAGATACAAAAGCAGAACAAAAAGCTCGTGCATCTAAAGTCACCGCTTTTGTCAACATCATGTATGGATGCGATAAATTCTGTACCTATTGTATCGTTCCATATACAAGAGGAAAAGAAAGAAGCAGAAAAGAAGAAGATATTTTAGACGAAGTCAGATGTTTAAAAGAAGAAGGCTATAAACAAGTGACATTGTTAGGTCAAAATGTCGATGCTTACGGCAAAGACTTCAACGATAAATACGCATTTGCTGCACTTTTAGAAAAAGTTGCTCAAACCGGAATTGAAAGAGTTAGATTTGTCACTCCATATCCAAGCGATTTCAATCCTGAAGTCTTCAAAATCATGGCAAAATATAAAAACATCATGCCATGTATTCATATGCCACTTCAATCAGGAAGCGACCACGTGCTTAAGAGAATGAATAGAAGATATACAAGAGAACAATATCTTGAAATCATCAAAGAACTAAGAGAAGCAATTCCGGATATTTTCATCACCACTGATATCATCGTTGGTTTTCCTGGGGAAACAGATGAAGACTTCTTAGAAACCTTATCTTTAGTTGAAGAAGTAAAATATGATGCCGCCTATACATTCATCTTCTCACCACGTCCAGGCACTCCAGCCTATCACATGAAAAATGATTTGACAGATGAAGTCATTCACGCCCGTTTTGATAAACTCAAAAAGACCTGCGATGATTTGACCGAAGCTCGTTCAAACACTTTCTTAAATCAAGAAGTAAAAGTACTTTTCGAATCCGTTTCTAAAAAGAATTCAGACATGATAACCGGATATGAAGAACACGGAAAACTAGTCCATGTCAAAGGTGATGAATCACTTATCGGAACAATAAGAAGGGTTAAAATCACAGAATCACATACCTTCTCTCTTTTAGGAGAACTCATCGATGAGTGAGAAAGAAGAACTTCTTAAAGAAGTTGATGTCCTGATAAATTCTTTTAAATCATTACCACTTTATAATCGTTATATTTCATTAAAAAGAGCTATTTCTGAAGATAAACATCTTCAAGACTTATTAAAAAATGAAGAAGATATCAAAAAATCTTTAAAGTTTTTAAAAAACGAAGAGAAACAAGAAGCTATCAAAAAAGCTAAAGCCTATTTAGATGAATATAACAATTCCGAATTGGTTTTGAATTATAAAGCGTGTAAAAGCGAACTTTTAACTTTATTAGAACCTTTAAATTCTATTTTATAAGATTTACCTCATAGAGATTTCTATGAGGTTTTTATATAACAAATAAACAATTATCTGACGATAAAATAAATATTAAATGATATAATATTTTTTAGGAAATTTTTACAAAATGACAAAGAAATCTAACGATACTCAAAATTTTACACCGATGGTTGAACAATATTTAGAAGTTCATAAAAAATATCCTGATGTCATCTTATTTTTTAGAATAGGTGATTTCTATGAGATGTTTATGGAAGATGCCGAGCTTTGCTCTCGTGAACTTCAATTATTTTTGACAAAAAAAGCCTGTGGAAACAATCAATTCATCCCGATGTGTGGAATTCCTCATCGCTCTTATTTAAGCTACTGTCAAAAGCTTGTCGACAGAGGATATAAAGTCGGAATCTGCGAACAAGTCGAAGATCCAAAACTTACAAAAAAACTCGTCAAAAGAGACGTCATCCAAATCATTACTCCAGGTGCAAATTTAGATTTGATAACTACCGATAACAATTACACAGCTAGTATTGGAGTTTATTCTAACTTAGCAGTCATCACTTATGCAGATTTATCGACTGGTGAAATGAGCTGTATCAATTTAGAATACACAAAAGAAAATATCCTCGACCAACTATTATCACTTGATACAAGAGAAGTCATTGTCCCAACTTCTTTAGATGCAAATTTGATATTATACATCAAGAAAAATAGCAATATCGTCGTTTCATATTTTAATGATTCATCAACATCGATTGAAATCGATCATCTTTTTAATAATCTCAAAGATGAAAGACAAATAAATTGTGCAGCTAGACTTTATAATTATCTCTCTTCGATGGAAAGAAGACCATTAGACTATTTCAAACCAGTCAAGAATTTGATGAGTGTCAAACGAATGAAGATAGATTATTCAGCTCAAGCCAATATGGAACTTGTCAAATCTTTGGATGGAAAAAATTTCGGTACTCTTTATTGGTTGCTCAATAAAACCAAAACGCCGATGGGATCTCGTTATTTAAAGAATCAAATCTTAGAACCAAGTGCGAACGAAGAAGATATCAATCAAAGATTAGATCTGACTGAATGTTTTGTAAATAATTATTTAGAAAGAGAAAATTTAAGAGAAGATCTCTCTTTCTGTTTTGATATGGAAAGATTGATTGCGAGAATGGGGTACGAAAATTCAAACGGACACGATCTTCTCCAATTGAAAAAATCGCTTCAAATCATTCCAAAAGTTTTAAAGGATTTAGAATTGATAAATTCTAATTTACCTCTTGAAAACCTCAAGAAAGAATTAGGAAACTACGATGATTTGACTTCACTTTTAGACAAAGCCATCAGCGAAGATTGTCCAACAACCATAACTGAAGGTGAAATTTTTAAAAAGGGATATGACGCTAAGCTAGATGAACTCATAAACCTTACAACTGACGCAAAAGATTGGATAAACAATTTCGAAGCTAGAGAAAAAGAAAAAACTGGAATCCACACTTTAAAAGTAGGATATAATACAGTCTTTGGATATTTCATCGAAATATCACAAGGCCAATTAAGCCAAGTAAAACCAGAATATGGATACATAAGAAAACAGACAATTAAAACCGGTGAAAGATTTATAACTGAAGAATTAAAAGACCATGAAAGCAGAATCCTAAGAGCTGGTGATGAAAGAAAATCACTCGAATACAAATTGTTCAAAGAATTGAGAAAATACATTTCACAATTTACAGATTCTATTCAAACCACTTCTAATGCTTTAGCAAAGTTGGATTATTATCTAACCCTTGCCTATGTCGCCAGCGAAAATAATTATATCCGTCCTAGTTTCAATCACGAAAAGACCATCAATGTTGTTGAAGCAAGACATCCAATAATTGAAAAAGCAAGTCCAGATACAGTTTTTGTAAGCAACGATTTTCATATGGATAAAGATACTGATGTCCTGGTTATAACTGGTCCTAATATGGGTGGCAAATCCACTTATATGAAAGAATTCGGTCTCATCGTTTTGATGTCTCAAATCGGTTCTTTTGTTCCTGCTAAAGAATGCTCAATCCCAGTTTTTGAATCTTTATTCACAAGAATCGGAGCAAGCGATAACCTCATCAAAGGTCAATCAACATTCATGACTGAAATGAGTGAAGTAGCTGAAGCCTTATCAAAAGCGAATAGTAATTCTCTTTTCTTATTCGATGAAATCGGAAGAGGTACAGCAACCTTTGATGGTATGGCAATTGCTCAAAGTATCATCGAATATATCGTCAAACACGTTCACTGCAAAACTTTATTCTCAACTCATTATCATGAAATAACTAAACTAAGCGAAAAAATAGCTCAGGTTAAAAACATTCACTGTGAAGTCAAAGAAGAAGATGGAGAAGTTACCTTCTTATACAAGATGAAAGAAGGAAGTATGGATAGAAGTTACGGTGTCAATGTAGCAAAACTTGCCGGACTTCCAGATGATATCATAAATAGAGCAAATGAGCTTTTGCAATCCCTTGAAAGCCAAAGTAAGATTCATGATTCTCAAATCAAAGAGATAAAACCAGTAGTTGAGAAAAAAGATGAGATAAAAGAAGAATTGAAAGCCTTAGATCCAATGACATTATCACCATTGGATGCTTTGAATTACTTGATCAATTTAAAAAAGAGGATTAAATAATGTCAAAGATTCTTTTAATGAAACCAGAGCTAGCAAACTTGATTGCGGCTGGTGAAGTTATCGAAAGACCTGCTTCTGTAATCAAAGAATTAGTCGAAAATTCAATCGATGCTGATGCTAAAAACATCTATGTCGGAGTGACAGATGCTGGTAAAGGTAAAATTCTTGTCAAAGATGATGGAATAGGTATGGATAAAGAAGATGCTAAAATGTGCTTTTTAAGACATGCCTCTAGCAAAATCAAAACCGAATTTGATCTTGCAAGAATCCATACTCTCGGTTTTAGAGGTGAAGCAATTCCTTCAATTGCTGCTGTTTCAAAAGTCACACTTATCACCTCAACTGGCGATAATGAAGGAACAAGAATCACCTCATCTCCAGACAAAGAACTCATAGTTGAAAATGCCCCTACAAGAAAAGGTACTATTTTTGAAGTCAGCAATTTATTCTTCAATACTCCTGCACGTTTGAAATATTTAAAATCAAATCAAACAGAAGTCAGCGCCATAATCGAAATGATGGAACATCTAGCTTTAGGATTCCCAAATATCTGTTTCACTCTTGCAATCGATGGCAAGGAAGTGATGAATACATCAGGAAGAAATGATTTATTAGAAACCATTCAAAAGATCTACGGAAATGATAGAGCAAAATCGTTATACCCGATTCAAAAAGAGGATATCTCATTTTCATTTACTGGTTATACTTCAAAACCAGAAGTCAATTTTTCACGCAGATTTAATATGATGTTCTTTTTGAATCATCGCTATATATATGATTACAAGCTTAATAAAGCCCTTGAGGATGCTTATAGAGATTATTTACCACCATTAAGATATCCATTCACAGTCATTTGTTTAAATGTCGATCCATCCTTGATCGATGTTAATGTTCACCCTACCAAGAAAGAAGTTCGTATTTCAATGGAAGATGAAATGGCAAGAAGTGTAAGAAATACCATCATCGAAACTTTGAAATATCAAAGACCTATCTATTCTGCAAGCGAAGATGAAAAGACTCAGAAAGATTTAAAAATCGATGAAGTATTTGAAGTTGGTGATTTAAAAAAGGAAGAAGAAAAGAAAGTCGAGGAATTCAACTCTAACCCTTATATTAAAAATCAAGAGAAAATATATCTTCAAGATTCTATTCCTTTTGAACCTAGTTATTCATCAAGACCTATCAAAAACGAACCTATTTCAATAAAACCAACCGAAAGCACATTTGATCGTTCTTATTTTGAAAATCCGATAAAACAAGGTGAAATCGATACAATCATTCGTGAACCTATAAATGATTCTGATGTAAAAAAAGAAGAAAAAAGATTAGATTATTCTAATATTTTTGAAAATGAATCATATTCAAATAAACTTCCAGAAATGCATCCAATCGGTCAAGTATTAGACACCTATATCATCTGTGATTCAAATGACTGTTTCTATTTAATCGACCAACATGCAGCAGCTGAAAGAATCAACTTTGAAAAAACTGAAGCTTTATTTTCAAGTGTTAAAACAAGAATAGTACCACTGATTCCAATAACATTAGATCTATCATTCAAAGAAAGACAAAATTATGATGATGAACACAAGAAGAGACTTCTTGATTTGAATATTGTCACCGAAGAATTCGGTGATAAGACAATCAAAGTTACTGAAATCCCATCTTTCTTACAAAATATGGATGACGAAGATATCATTCGTGATATGGTCACCTCCATTTTGAATGATGTAAAAATAGATACTGTTGATTTATTGAGACTCAACATCGCGAATATCGCATGTAAAAAATCAATCAAAGCCAATCATCATTTGTCATTAGTTGAGATGGAAACTCTTATTTCTGATTTAGCAAAATGCAAAAATCCAGCAAATTGTCCTCATGGTAGACCAACCCTAATCAAAATGACTAAAGCTGATATCGAAAAAATATTTAGAAGGAGTGGTTTTTAATGATTTATGTAATTCTAGGACAAACAGCATCAGGAAAGACCTCTACTGCTATTGAAATAGCTAAGAAATACGATCTTCCAATCATCTCAGCTGATGCTTATCAGTGTTATAAAATGATGCAAATAGGGACTGATAAACCCACAAGAGAAGAAGTCGGAAATATAAATTATCATTTCTATGATGAATACGAACCAGATATAGATATGGATGTCTATACTTTTCAAAGAACTATGCGACCAATTCTTGAAAAATATCTCTCTGAAAATAGAGATGTTTTAGTTGTTGGTGGAACATTCCTCTATATCAAAGCACTTCTTTTTAACTATGTCTTTTCTGAAAAAGATAATACTGATTCCATCTATCGAACAATGTCTTTAGAAGATTTACAAAATCAATTAAAAAATAAAAACGAAAATATTTTCAATCAAATAGATAATAAAAATCCTAGACGTCTAATCAGAGCCTTAGAACAAATAGATGAAGGCTATGATAGAAATCAAATATTAAACGAAAATGATGAAAAACCTCTTTACCCAACAACATTTCTTGCCATCGATATCGATAAAGAAGAAGGTAATAAAAAAATAGATGATAGAATCGATTTGATGTTTGAAAAAGGAATCGTAGAAGAAGTTAAAAATTTGATTAAAAAATATCCACTTACATGTCATTCCTTTCTAGCTATCGGATATAAAGAGATCATCGATGGAATCAAGGAGAACAAATCCGAAGATGAAATGAGAGAACTCATCAAGATACACACTCATCAATACGCAAAGAAACAACGCACCTTCATCTCTCACCAATTCAAAGATGTTTATCACGGAACAAAAGATGAAATCAAGCAAATTATTGAAACAAATATTCAGATGTTCTCAAGAACTAAAGTCATTTTAAAACCTGAAGTGATGAATAAAATTCAAACTGATTCCGTTTATTTAGTCGGTCTTGGTGGTGTTGGTGGCGCTTGTCTCACTTCCTTGATAAGACTTGGGATAAAAGATATCACAATCCAAGATGGAGATATTGTCGATCCATCTAACTTGAATCGCCAATGTTTATATGAGATCAAAGATATTGGAAAAAGTAAAGCTGAAATCGCCAAAGAAAAAGGACTCAATATAAATCCATTGATACATGTTGAAGTTCTCAATTATAGAATCGAAGATTCAACTACTATTTCAGATAAAAAATATGATGTGATATTCGATTGTATCGATGATTGTGAGGCTAAAGTCTTGCTTTATGAAAAAGCTAAAAAAGATAATTCTTTATATTTCACAAGTATGGGAATGGGTTTCCATGCTAATTCCACAAAATTAAAACAAGGCTATTTAAAGGATGCCTTTGATCCTTTGAGTAAAAAGTTTGTCATTGCCCTTTTAAACAAAGGACACACTCAAGAAGAAATCAATAAGATACCGTGTGTCTTTGCAATCGATCAAACTATCAAAGGTAAAAAGAATTCAAAAGTCATCGGTTCAATTTCAACCGTTCCAAATGCTAGTGGATTAGCTCTTACAAGTTATTACTTATCTTATTATTTAAAAAAATGAGGTGATTTATGAAATATAGTATCAAAAGCGTTGTCGAAAAACTCAATTTAAAAGAAGAAGATATCATTCCTTATGGATATGATAAAGCTAAAATCATCACTGATAAATCTTTCAAAGATAAAGAAAGAAAAGGAAAAATCATTCTTTGTACTGCCATAACTCCAACCAAAGCTGGGGAGGGAAAAACAACAACAGCAATTTCCTTAGCTGATGGTTTACAATCCATCGGTAAAAAAGCCATCACTTGTTTAAGAGAGCCTTCTTTAGGCCCAGTCTTTGGAATGAAAGGCGGAGGAGCAGGAGGTGGAAAAGCAATTCTTGTTCCAAGCGATGATATTAATCTCCATTTCACAGGTGACTTCCATGCTATAACCTCACTCAACAATTTGATTGCAAGCGTTGTTGATAATGAAGTATATCAGCACTCTGCTTTAAACATCGACCCTGATAAAATACTTTTCCCTCGCTGTATGGATATGAATGATCGTGCCTTAAGAGATATCACAGTTTCAAAAAATGATTCCAAACACGTAAAAGAGCATTCATCATCATTTGTTATTACAGCAGCAAGTGAAATCATGGCAATCTTTTGTTTAGCAAAAGATGAAGAAGATTTCTTAAATAGAGTTGAAAATATTCTAGTCGCTTATACCTATGATGACAAACCAGTCTTTGTTAAAGATTTAGATTTAAGAAATGCGATGGTGTATTTGATGCACAATGCTCTATATCCAAATCTTGTACAAAGTTATTACCATACACCAAGTCTTGTTCATGGTGGTCCATTTGCAAATATCGCTCATGGAACAAATTCACTTATCGCAACTGATTTAGGATTAAAACTAGCTGATTATGTAGTTACAGAGGCAGGTTTTGGTTCTGATTTAGGTGCTGAAAAATATTTAGATATCGTTTCACCAATTTTGAAGACCCATCCATCTCTTGTAGTTCTTGTTGTCACAATCAGAGCTTTAAAACTCCACGGAAATGTCCCATTTGACAAATTAGATGAAGAAAATACTAATGCTTTAAAAATCGGAATTGAAAATTTGGAAAAACATCTATCAAATATCAAACTCTACAATTTACCAGTTGTCATCAATATCAATAAATTTGCTAACGACCATCAAAGTGAAATCGATGCTTTATGTCAATATTTGGATTCTCAAAATATTAAATACGCATTGAATACCAGTTATATAGATGGGAAAGACGGTGCTATTGATATCGCTAAAAAAGTCATTGAAGTATTAGATGAAAATAAAGAAGATAACTTCAAGCCTATAATTGATGATACTATGTCAATCAAAGAGAAAATAGAAACTATCTCTAAAAAGATCTATGGTGCAGATGGCGTTGAATACTCCGATATTGCTGAAAACCAAATTAAAGAAATTGAAAAGAATGGTTATTCTAATTTCCCAGTCTGTATGTCTAAAGTCCCTACCTCATTAAGCGACGATCCTCATCTTATAAATGTACCTAAAGGATTTAAAATTCATGTCAAATCAATAAGATTATTCACAGGTGCAAGATTCATCGTTCCATTAACTGGTGACATTTTCACAATGCCTGGACTTCCAAAAATACCATCTTGTAAAAATATGAAAGGAACACAACACTGATGCAAATATTATCAGGAAAAGATTTAAAAGAAAAAGTTAAAGAAGAAATATTAAAAGATTCTGATCTTAAAAAATTATCATTCTATTTATATTCAAATGAAGAAAATAAACCTTCTTATTATTATCTGAAGGGTATCAAAAAATTATTGGAATCTCTTTCAATACCTTATACTGAAGGATTCATCAATAAAAATAAATCAAAAGAAGATAATTTGAATGAATTCAAAGAACAAATAAAAGGAAAGATGGTCATCCTTGCTAGACCTCTTCTTGTTGATTACGAAGAAGAATTCATCAAATTGATCCCTGCTGATTATGATCCTGATATGATGAGTGATATCAATAGAGGAAAGTTATATAGTGGTGATATCGATTACCTTCCAGCAACTGCAAAAAGTGTCAAAATCATTTTAGATAGTTATAATATCAACCTCAAAGGTAAGAGATGTCTTATCATCGGAAGAAGTAATACAGTTGGACTTCCAGTATTTCAACTAGTAAACAAATATGATGGACTTGCTATTTTAGCCCATTCAAAAATAGATCCATCACTTCTTGCTGTTGAGGCTATTGAATCTGATTATATTTTCTTGTGTTCCGGCAAATCAAATCTCATACCTGAACAATATTTCATCGAAGAACATACAGTCATCGATTGCGGTTTCAATCCTAATGGTGGTGATTTAGGCTTTATACCAAATGATGGTCAATTAAAAGCATATACTCCAGTTCCTGGTGGCGTTGGAGCTTTGACATCATATTG
>CAVEQA010000026.1:0-16598 GCA_963617725.1 Paludibacteraceae bacterium | reverse complement strand
AAAAGCGTTTTTGATATCATATTTATTTACAAAAGGTAAAAGATAGAAATTTACATCATCAATTTCTACAGGTTTTAAACAATCTTTAACATCAGTAGTGATAAAGATGTTATTCTCTTTAAAAATTTCTGAACCAAAATGTAATTTATCAGCTTGATCATGATTTCCAGATATCATAACTACATTTATTTGATTTTTATTACAAAGTGCTAAAAAATGGTCTAATAATGTTGTGGCGCTAACACTAGGATCTCTTGTGTCATATATATCCCCTGAAATTACAATGGCAGGAAGATGTTTTTCTAGACATAAAAGAACGATTTTATCTAACATGTCTTTTTGAACATCATAAAGATCATATTCCCCGAGTTTTTTTCCTAAATGTAAGTCAGCAAGATGTAAAAATTTCATAAAAATCCCCCTAAATTATCTTTTAATATTATACCAATTTTTTATCTATTTTCTTCGAAAATTTTATAATTTTGAAATGATACTTTTCTTCTTTTGTAATTATCAAAAAGTAAAATTTTCCATTAAAAGTAAACGCTTTAGTTAAAGTTGATTTTTAAATCTATAACATCGCTTGGAACAAAAGCTTTTGCAAATTCTGGACTTACTTCTTTACATATAACTTCTAATTTGGCTAGTATGGGAGATAGTTGTTTTGAAAATTGTTCTTCTTTAGTAACTGCCAAATTTGATTCTAAAGGATTTATATTGTCTAATAACGCATTTAAAAATTGCACTAGTTTGAAAAGTGTTATTTTCTTAGGTAATAGTGACTCTGGCTATGGTGAGACTCCATTTAATGGATGTTCTTCTCTTGTGTTAGTTGTTTTAAATTCTGGTTTTGACAAAACATTAAATACTGAAATATTTAAAGGGTTAACAAATTTATCAACTGCAGGGAATGGAGTTGTTTGTCTTTCTTTAGAATATGATTCAACTGGTCTTGGAAATTTCACTAAAATCAGTGATACCTATCAAATTAAAATTGCTTATTCTAGTGTTCCAAGTAGTGGTGTTCCAAGTGGAACATATAAATGGGAATGGGTAGATTCAGCTCAAGAATCAGTTAAATATTATGTTTATAATTCTACTAGTACTACTACTGTTCCATCTAATTTGATAAAAAGAAAGGTTGAAGAAGCTTCTTACTAAAAAATGCAGGATGATTCGTTCATCCTGTTTTTTAAACGTAAATTTTAAATGTGATATAAATTTTTAAAAGTATAAGATAGATTAAATGTAATGTTTATAGTTTTAAGTCTATTTTTTACTTATAAGAAAGTCCCTGTTTTATTTATTAGTTGTTTTAAAAGTTTTATTTCCATCAGAAAATGACATGTTTTGTTCTAAATTGTTGTATTTAGTATTGTATGTTGCTTCAGTTGGAAAACCTACTTTTCCTATCGCTTTAGTTTCGACATAGGTTCTTGTATGTTTAAAATACTCATCAATTTTCTTATCTGTAATGGAAGTGTTATCACTTGGAGTATTTGTTTTTATAATTAAATCAGTCATTTCATGTAATAACATTGCTCCTTTTGTTAACGATGTTGTGACCTTTGAGACTTTTCCAGTTTTTAAGTTTTCTCTTATTGCTATAAGAGTGCCTAAAGCAAGAATGAAACCTGGAATATAATCAAGAGGAACTCCGTTTAAATTGACCGGATTTTCTTTTGATCCGTTTCTTATGGAAAGACCTGTGATATCTTCAGCGAGTGGTGCCCAACCTGGTCTATCTTTCCAAACAGTAGAAGAAAAGCACATGAGATTTGAATAAATAACATTTGGATTTAATTCTCTAATTTCTTTTTCAGATAATCCGAATTTATCAAAGCATCCATTTTGATAAGAATAAGTGATGATATCAGCTTCTTTTATTAGTTCTTTTATTCTTTCTAAATCTTCTTTTTTATTTAAGTCTAATTGAATGGAATCTTTTCCAGCCCATCCATCAAGTTCAAGCATCGCTTGTTCTTGATTTTTGAAATCCCCACGTCTAACAAGTAAGACATCAGCTCCGTATTCTGCTAATATTCTAGAACATGCAGGGCCTGCGATAATATGGGTTAAGTCTAAGACTTTAATCCCTGATAAAGGACCTTTATTCAAGTTTGAATCTAGATTTAATTTATGATTTCCTGTCTCTTCAAAAGAAATGAGAGGCATATCTTTAACAGCTTTTCCAACTTCAGTATTTTCCCATTCTTCTCTTGAACGTAAAACACATGCACAAGCACCACAATTAAAAGCTAATTCTTCAAGTTCATATGAATTCCATTTTGCGACTTCTTTATTCAAATATTTGATATCTCTTCTTTGTGACATCAAAGTAAATTTTTCAGATGGTTTATTAAGTTTCATCGCTTCAACTAGTTTATTTTGCTGAGATTGATAATATGTGTGGAAAGAAATATATCTATCATCTTTGGTTTTATATTTATAGAAAGAACCATTGATCGCATTATCAACTCTTATTGCAGAGGCTAAACGAGATTTTTTAAATTCCTTATCATAATAATTTGCCATATAAAGTCGTATTGCTTGAAGACCTGCATAAGAGATGTCGCAGTAAATTTTTTCATCTTTATTTATTTTATCACCTCTAAATTGACCGATTTCCGTAGCCACATTTGAACACAATGACAAAACAGCAGCGATGACACTTGTTTGATTAATCTTCTCTTCTAAAAATAATCTATCGACAGCTTTCTTTCTCAGTTTTGCAAGCACGATAGCGATGACATTGGGAAATGGATTTTCTTTTAAATAATTCTTTTTGAATTCCTTTTCGACACTATCATCAGCGATAAATGTTACTTTTAAAGTCGAATCGATATTCAAAAGATCTGCTAAATAATCATAAATTATCTGAGCATCTTTGGCTTTCTTCATCAATATTTCTTTTGTTTCCATATGTAACTCCTTTGTTTGATAAAAATATTTTAGCTTTAAAATGAATTGATATCAAACAAAATTATCAAACAAAATAAAAAACTCGAATTTGAAAAAGACAATTCGAGTTTATATTACAAAGATTGAAATTATTAAATTTTGAATACTCTTCCTTCATTGATAGGATGTGGTTTGACATCGAGATTATCAGTGTATCCGATGACGCAGTGACCAATGCCTTCATATTCATCAGTGATTCCTAATTTCTTTAAGAGTTCTTTTCCGTATTCAGTTTCAAATTCTTCTTTGGCTCTGTGAATCCAAATAGAACCTAAGCCTAAATCATAACTAGCTTGCATTAGGTTTGCCATTGTTAAGCTACCATCATAAACATGAGTTCTGATATCTTTTTTAGCGAGAACTACAAGAACAACAGGAGCATTGTAGAAAGGATCAAATCCTTCATTCCAACCACCGATTTTTCTATTCAAATCACTTAGTTCATCTCTGACCTTTTTATCAGTGACGGCGATGATGATAGGACTTTGTTTATTTTGACCAGAAGCAGCTGATAAACCTGCTTTGATAATCTTATCTATCTTCTTTTCTTCTACCATATCAGATTTAAAACTTCTGATAGAACGTCTTTCTAATAAGCTATTATAGGCATCCATATAAATACCTCCTATATCTTTATTATACTACTCTACTACTGGGAAGGTCATTTTTTTGATGGATTTAGCGATGGCTTTCTCATCAGGTTCAACTTCGCTTGTAAAACAGAAATATATAGTTGCAGCAAAAGCACCGCTATAGAAGATACTAGCAAGATTTTGATCTATTTTATTTGAGAGAATGTAATTGTATTGATCATCAAGTTTTTTGATTACATCTCTTATAAATAAGGTTAATTGACTATATATAGAATGAGATTTATCATTTTGAATCATCGTTTTAAAAGGAAGATTAGATGTGAAGAAAAAATGAACGACGATATCTATGCACTTATTGAAGAAAATATATCTAGTTGCATGGATTGTCTTATCAAGAAGTGGTTTGATATCTTTCATAAGGGTATCTTCATATCTGCAGAATAAGAATCTCAAAAGTTCATTTTTATCATTGAAATTATTATAAAAGGTATTTTTAGATACAAGAGCTCTATCAGTGATATCTTTAATTCCAATATCATCGTAATTTTTTTCTTGCATCAATTCTTCTAAAGAATTTGCTAAATCTCTTTTTGAACGAATTGTTCTAGCATCCTCTTTTTGATTGTTAGACACTGTTGTTTCTTTTTGTATCATAATTCTACCTCATGAATTTATTTTTTTGATTTCTAAAAAATTATAACACAAAAGTATTGAAATTGGTATTGAATTGCAATAATATACTACACGCTAGTTATTGCACTAGAGTTCAATAACTATATGGAGGTTAAGATGGAAAACGTAATTGAAATTCAAGATTTAACAAAAGATTATGGACAAGGTAGAGGTGTTTTCCATGTTTCTTTTGAAGTACATCAAGGAGAGTGTTTCGGATTCTTAGGACCAAATGGTGCCGGAAAATCGACAACAATTCGTCATCTTATGGGATTCTCGGTTCCAGATTCTGGAAAGACCTTATTGAGAGGCGTTGATTCCTTGAAGAATAGAGAAGTCATCATGCAAGGAGTATCTTATATTCCTGGTGAAGTCGCGCTTCCTTTAGCGCTCAAAGGATCGGAAGTCATCGATGAACAAAAAAAATTGAAGGGAGTCAGCGATGATACCTTCTTAAATTGGCTTATTGATACTTTTGAATACGATCCCAACTTATATTGTAAAGAGATGTCTCTTGGTATGAAAAGAAAGACAGCGATTATCTGCGCCTTTATGTCAGACCCCGATATCATCATTATGGATGAGCCATCATCTGGTCTTGATCCAGAAATGCAAGAGAGATTTGTTCAACTTGTTGAGATTGAAAAGAAAAGAAAGAAAACAATCCTTCTCTCAAGTCATATCTTCCAAGAAGTTGATGCTTGCTGTGATAGAATCGCTGTCATCAAAGATGGTAAGATCGTTTCCAATTTCATCGCTGATGAATTGAAACATAAAACAATCAAACAATATCATGTCACCTATTTAGATCATGAAACTAGTGCTAAATCAAAAGAATATTTAGCATCCTTGGGATATCAAGTGGCTGATAGTTCTGTTTCTAACTGCAGATTCTCAGTGTTCTGTAACGAAGGCGAGGTCAATCAGTTATTGAAGGTCTTACCTAAGATCGCACTTGCTGATTTCTCAGAAAAGAAAGAGACACTTGAAGATTACTTCATGTCATTCTATAAAGAAGATAAGACTTATGGAGGAATAAAATGATGGAAGAAGAAAATAAAAAAATAGTCATCGCTTGCAATCATTTAGTTAAAGATTATGGCAAAGGCAGAGGAAACTTCGACATCAATTTTGCCATTCCAGAAGGTCAAACCCTCGGCATTGTCGGAGAAAACGGCGCTGGAAAGACAACATTATTAAGACAGGTTATGGGATTTATCAAATCCGATAGCGGCAATGTTCAAATCTATAATTTCGATGCTTATAAAGATAGCGCTGAGACAAAAAAGTATATCGGGTATATTCCTGGTGAAATCAATTTCCCAGATGTCAAGACAGGTATTGATTTCTTAAAGAATTATGGAAGAAGCTTAGGTATGAAAGAGAGTGATTTCACCTATGCCGATGAGATCATCTCAAGAATGCAACTAGATGTCAGAGCCTATCCAAAAAGAATGAGTAAAGGTATGAAACAAAAGACCTCAATCGTCGCCTGTATGATGTTAAAATCTCCGATTCTCATCATGGATGAACCCTCAATCGGACTTGACCCATTGATGAGAGAAGAACTTTTAAAGCTCATTCTCGAACAAAAAGAAAGAGGAGCGACGATGATAATGACAAGCAATACTATTGAAGAACTTGAAAGAGTTTGCGATAAAGTCGCTTACTTATCTCAGGGAAAAATCCTCGATATCGCTGATGTCAATGAAGTTAAAAATCGTCCGTTAAGAGATTATAAAATCGGATTTGAAAACGATGAAGATTATCTCAAATTCTTAAAAGGAAGAGATGATATTCTCAAAGTTAAACCAAAATACGACCAAGTAGTGCTGAGAGTTGATAAAAGACATTTAGAAGAATTGTTCAATGAGCTCAGCCAATATAAACTCAAATATTTATCAGAAGAAAAATACAATTTGACAACTTATTTCGATGAAAAGAGAAAAAGTTTAAATTCAAAGGAGGCCAAATAATATGGCAACTAATGATGATTTAATCTTAGATGGTATCAAAGTTAAAGAAGTAGATAACAAAGTTGAAATGGCAATCCCAAAGGATATCAAATCAGCTAAGAAAAATAAGAATCACTTATTCTCAAGAGCGCTATTCAAAGAATCCTTACATTCAAATCGTTTAGGACTCACAGTCGTAAGTCTTGGTAACGCCCTTATCATGATCATCATCATCGGTATTTTATCCACCCTTCACATCAATTCTACCGCTGATGCTTTGAAAGACTTATTCAGCAATGCAGATATGGAAAATACAATCAAAAGCGGTGCGATCTCTTTCTATTCAACTTTCAGTGAATCAGCAAACGCCTATGAAACCTTCATCGACAGCAATGATCAAGTGGTGACACTTGTAAATACCTGTGTCAATGAAGTTGAAGATACAAAGTTGACATCTGGAATCTCCACTGCTAAAAAAGCATATGATGTCAGTTATGCCCTCTTCAGTATCAATGCAACTACTGATGAACAAAAATTAGCTGCTCACAATCAAGCAAAAAGTTCGACAATGACAATTGTCAATTCATCCTTGAATAATGACACAACTCTTACAACTCAAGAAAAGAAAGTAGCTGGTAATATCATCTCATCTTATTTAGATTATTATTACACTGATAAAAATGCGACAACAACAACTATTTTAAAAGCTGTTGTGCCATCTGTCTTATCCGATGCTGCTAAAGAAGAATTGAATCTTGATGAAAAGACAACAGTTAAAGTCAAAGATGTCTTCACAAATTCTATCAAGAGAGTTTATGATGATAACGAAGATAAGAATAAAGTTGCTGTCAGTGAGAGCTTCTCACTCATGAAAGAACTTGCAAGTGATGATCAAAAAGACTTTGTCGAAACAGCTTGCAATGCCTTAGAAGAAAAATATACAAGCGACCCTGATAGTTATATAAATGATTCCTCTATCAGAAATAATGTCGTATCTGATAAGGTCTCTTCCTATGTCATGCAAACACTTGAAGATATCGCCTATTATCAATATCTTCCAAATTTCACCGTCAATTATAAGACTGATGATTTAGGATATCCTGTCGAACTTGTATCCAGTGGTAAATATGCTGATAATGGAAATGAGATTATGGTTGAAATTCCAGTCAAATCCTACAATCCAGATGTTTACATCAAAGTAAATGAAAAGATGGGTACAACCTCTACAATGCTTGAAAAAATGCATAAAGAAGTTATTACTGGAACTGATTATACTGAAGATGAATATAACGAAGCAAAAGAAAAAGCAAAAGAAAACACAGTTCAAATCAAAGAAGGCTTAGATGCTTTCATGGCAGAATTTGTTAAGAGAGATGAAAATAATTCCAATGCTTATTATAATGGAACCAGTAAAACCTTAGATAATGATGCTATTATTGAAAGAGCTGTAACAACAGTTTCTAAAGCTGCTGAAAAACAATTGATCGATACATATAATTCTAAAAATGATGTTAAGATTTCTACTATCGAAGAAATCAACATCAAAAACAGTTCAATGTCAGGTGAAACTGCTTTGAATACTGTAAGAGGATACGCAGTCTCTGGTATCTCTTCTTATAAAGATTATTACAAGACCTCTTTGAATAAAGGATACACACAAAGAGAATCTATGCTTCTTAGCATGAACAAAGCAAGTCTTGGTGTCATCGCTCAACTTCCATCAACTGTCAATGATTCTTTGACTGAAATGGGAGATATGAACACTTATGGCATCATTGTCGGTGTTGTCGCCTTTGGCATCTCTGCTTTGCTTATCCCGATGGTCTATACTATTTTACTCGCTAAGTCTCTTGTCTCTGAAAAAGTTGAAACTGGATCCTTAGCCTTCACTTTATCCACTCCTACAACTCGTAATTCCTTCATCTTCACGGAAGGCTGCTATCTCATCTTCTCTGAAATTGTTATGGCCCTCGCCTTGCTTGTTGGCTCACTTCTCACCCGTGAAATCGGTATTTTGGCAGGAAGTGCTGATCTTACAACCTCACTTCCAGTGAATCATATCTTAGCTTATAGCTTAGGTAATTTCATGGTAACCCTTGCTGTCTCCGGTATCTGTTTCTTATCTTCATGCTATTTCAATAAGACAAGTCAAGCAATCGGTGTTGGTGGCGGACTTACAATCTTCTTCTTCATCTGTTCTATCTTAGGATTATTCGCAACTAAAGCAATTCCAGGAACTATCAGAATTACTATGATGAATATCTTCAATTATCTCACCATCGATTCCTTATTCGATGCTCTTGCAGTTATGAGCGGTGATTGGACAACCTATTTCATCAAATTATCTGTCTTGCTTGCTATCGCAGCAGTCACTTATATCTTAGGTGGATTCTTATTCAAGAAAAAAGATTTACCACTTTAAAAATATCAGCTGGTTTAAAACCTCAAAAGAGGTTGATAACCAGCTTTTTTAATTTTCTGACAGTATTAAAATATGTTTCTTTTCCACTTTTGATAGCTTTTAAAATCTACAACTTAAAAGAGTCTTTCTTGTGATATGTTTCAGTTTTAAAATTTGAATTCGGATAATGTCTTTTTTATGCTTTTAAGATAACAAAAATGCATAAGAAAAGGCTAGTCTTATGACTAGCCATCCGATGATGAAATCATCAGTTTTGTTCTTATAAGTTGAAGAGATTTAAGATACCTCTCACTAAGATAAAGGCACCGCAGATATAGAAGAAGATATTAGCAAATGACCAGGCAAAGTGAGACCCAAAGGAAATCATAACAAGGAAGACACCGATTAAACAAGTGAGAAGTGATGAAATTCTAAAGATACGAAGAATTGCAAAACTAGTATAGAAGGAGATGACGATAAGATAAATACCGAGGATAAATGTTGCAACCCATGCGATATTTGTCCACCCTAAGCAAAGAAGTAAGATACCGCAGAGAATATCGACAATTCCATTTAAGACATTCTTGTTGAGAATGTAGAAAACTCCGATAACAATCAAATAGATCGCATAGACTGTGACGATGATATTCATCATTTTGTTGAAGGTACTAGCTCCGCCTACGAGTAACAAAATACCTATGACGATATCAAAAATCGCCATTAAGATTTGATTTGTCTTTTTATTCATATTAAAGATCCTTTCATAGCTTAAATATTTTACTCTTTAAGAAATTTTTTTAAAGTAAAAAAATGTAAAATGTAAAGATTACATCGCAATATGTAAGTGATGAAATCAATTTGTTTGTGTAATAAATATAAATGATAAGTTTTGATAGGACAAACTTAAAATACTAGTTAGAATGCTTAGAATAGTTATCTAAAACTAACTTATTTGATAAAGTGAGATGAATGTTTTAGAAAGATATAAAAAACAAAGAATTTTATAGAAATAATCTAATTTTTTGTTAAAAAAGCACTGCTTTTATTGAAAATATTTCGTTTTATAAATTTTTATTTTTTCTTGCGAAACCCGTTTCATTATTGAATAAGAAATATTAAAATAATATAAGTGATTAAAGGAGGTAAATCCATTCATGTATCGTATTCTTAAAAAAGAAGCTTTAAATCCGACTGTAACTCGTATCGAAGTTGAAGCACCATTTGTAAGTAAAAAAGCTAAGCCAGGACAATTCATCATTCTTCGTGTTGATAAAGATGGTGAAAGAGTTCCGTTTACTGTTGCAGGTACAAAACCTGAAATCGGCAGTGTCGAAGTCATTTTCCAAGTTGTTGGAGCATCTACTGAGAAATTGAATCATTTAAAAGAAGGAGATGAATTAGCTGATTTTGTCGGTCCACTTGGAAGACCTTCTGAACTTGAAGGATTGAAGAAAGTTTGTGTTATCGGTGGAGGTGCTGGATGTGCTATCGCTTTGCCTCTTGCTCAAGAACTTCACAAATTAGGAGCTGATGTCACTTCTATCTGCGGCTTTAGAAATAAAGATCTTGTCATTCTTGAAAAAGAATTTGAAGCCTGCTCTGATAAACTCCTCCGTATGTCTGATGATGGCACTTGGGGAACTAAAGGTCTTGTAACTCAAGCTCTTGAAGAAGAAATCAATAAAGGTGAAAAATACGATCAAGTCATCACAATTGGTCCTCTTGTCATGATGAAGTTTGTCACAGCTGTCACTAAGAAATATAATGTTCCGACTATTTGTTCTATGAATCCAATCATGATCGACGGAACTGGTATGTGCGGTGGATGCCGTTTGATGGTCGGTGGCAAGATGAAATTTGCCTGTGTTGATGGTCCTGATTTCAACGCCTTCGAGGTCGATTTTGATTCTGCAATGTTAAGAAATGGTATGTATCGTGAATTCGAACATAAGAGATATGAAGAAGCCTGCAATCTCTTCAAAAAGGAGGTCAAGTAATTATGAATCCAAATTATAATAAACGTCCGACAAAAAATCCGATGCCAAGTCAGGATCCAAAAGTCAGAGCTCATAATTTTGAAGAGGTCACTTTAGGATATACTGAAGAAATGGCAATTGATGAAGCAAAACGCTGTATGGATTGCAATAATCCAGCCTGTGTCAGCGGATGTCCTGTCTCCATCTCAATTCCTGCTTTCATTTTAGAAGTCAGTCAAGGTCATTTTGAAGCTGCATATCAAATCATTTCTAAGTCAAGCGCCCTTCCAGCTGTTTGTGGTCGTGTCTGTCCACAAGAATCTCAATGCGAAGGTAAATGTATGAGAGGCAAAATGCCTGTCATGGAAAATGGTAAACCAAAGAAAGATGAAAATGGTAATCTTTGCAAAGGGGAACCAGTCGCTATTGGAAGACTTGAAAGATTTGTCGCTGATTATCATCGTACTCATGTCGGTGCTCAAAAAGTTGATATTGTTGAAAACGGTCATAAAGTCGCTGTCATCGGTTCTGGTCCTTCTGGTCTTACTTGTGCTGGTGATTTGAGAAGACTTGGTTATGATGTCACAGTTTTTGAAGCACTCCATGTCGCCGGTGGTGTTTTGATGTATGGTATTCCTGAATTCCGTCTTCCAAAAGATATCGTTCAAGCTGAAGTTCAAGGCTTAAAGGATTTAGGTGTCAAATTTATGACTGATATGGTCATCGGTAGAGTTTTATCCATCGATGATTTGATGGAAGAATATAAATTCGAAGCTTGTTTTGTCGGCACTGGAGCTGGACTTCCAAGGTTTATGGGAATCCCGGGTGAAAATGCCTTAGGCGTTTATTCCGCTAACGAATTCTTAACCCGTATGAATCTCATGAAAGCCTATCTTGAAGATTCAGATACTCCAATTGAACATCCAAAGAGAGTTGCTGTTGTCGGTGGTGGTAATGTCGCTATGGATGCTTGTAGAAGTGCTTTAAGACTCGGAGCTGAAAAGGTTTATTGTGTCTACCGTAGAAGTATGGCTGAACTTCCTGCTAGAAAAGAAGAAGTTGAACATGCTCAAGAAGAAGGTGTCGATTTCTATCTCCTTCACAATCCTATTGAAATTCTTGAAGATAAATCCGGTTCTCCATCACCAAGAAGTCCAGAATTCAATCCTAAATATGGTTATGTCAAAGGTATTAAGGTTATAGAAATGGCTTTAGGTGAACCAGATGCTTCTGGTAGAAGAAGACCAGTTGAAGTTCCAAATTCAGAATCAGTATTGGATGTCGATTGTGTCATCATGTCTTTAGGTACCAGTCCAAATCCTCTCATCAAAGATACAACTCCAGGTATTGAAGTCAATTCTCATGGATGTATCATCGTTCATGAAGAGAATAATGAGACAACTAAAGATGGTGTCTTTGCAGGTGGTGATGCTGTCACTGGTGCTGCTACTGTCATTCTTGCAATGGGAGCTGGTAAAAAAGCTGCCGCTGCAATTGATGAATACATCAAAAATAAATAATAATTTGTCAATTTAGAAAAAATAAGGTTGGTAGAGATATTCTATCAGCCTTTTTTGGTAAAAAAATAAAACAGTTTTTCTTTTTAATTGTTTTAAAGAATGTTAAAATTATATTAACAGGAGATAAATATGATGGAAAACATATTAAATATTGAAATAGACGAAAAACTCAAAGGGGAAATCGACCATTTGATGACACTATTACACAAGATAAGAGATAATGGTGAGTTACAAATATTCTCCGCCCTTTTCCAAACTGATTTTCAAGTCCTCAGTTATTTAGATACTCATGATAACGCTCTTCCAAGCCACATCGCTGATTCACTTAAAGTCACGAGACCGAATATCGCAGCCAATTTACGAAATTTAGAAAATAAAGGCATGATAACAAGAGATGTCGATAAACAGAATAGAAGGCAAGTCCATGTCTGTTTGACAGATAAAGGAAGACAGTATATGTCTTTATGCAATCTTCAACTTACATATCTCTTTGCTTCTTGGTTCAAGATTCTCGGTGAAGAAGATAAAAAACATCTTTTTGATATCTTAGAGAAATCAAGCTCACCAGATCTTATGACTGATCAACTTCGTTCTTTCGATTTTGGTAAATGATGGCTTTAAAAAATTTATATCGAGCAGTTGCTCATAGTGATGTCTTAGTCTTTTATGATGTTGAAGCAACTCAATTTTCAAAACAACTCATCTCTTTTGGAATGGTGATAGTCAAAAAGAAAAGAGATAGTTTTGAGATGGAAAAAGTTGACGAATATTTTTCACTAATTAAACCGGATGGAAAGTACACAATCGGACATTATGTCGAAGAGATAACTTCATTAAAAAAAGAAGATGTCGATAAAGGAATATCTGTTTTAAAATTTAAAGAGATATTAACTGATAAACTCAAAGGATATGAAAGAATTTGTTTTTTATCCTACGGGGAATTGGATAAGAAAGTCTTGCTTTCAACATTCAAAGATCGAAGTTGTTTTTTATACGCTAAAGACACTCATTTCTTTGATTTTCACGCTTATTTAAAAAAGAATCTCACTGATGAAAAAGGAACAACATATTCCATTTCTCGTTTAATTGAATTATTCGATATTAAAAAAGATTATTCCTTTCATAATCCTTTAGATGATTCAAAAGCTCTATTTGATATCTTTTCTTATTTTGTAAATGATGAAGAAAAAATCAAAGAATTGATAGACAAGTCCTATCTTCATAATCAATATTTAATGAGAGATGAAAAGATAAAGACAGACATTGAATTGAGGTATCGAAACTTATGAAAGTAGTCAAATATCCAGATGGAAGAGAAGTGACGATAAAAAAAGATAAAAGTGTTGATCATCGAAAAAAAGAAAATAGAACTGAGGAAGATAAAGCAAAAGATAAATATATCAAAGCAAATATGGGAATGAATTTTGAAAAAGACATCACCAAATGCTGCGATTATTACCGTGAAAATATGATTGCTGATATCTATAAAAGACCGACACCAATCAAAGTAGTTAAGATGTCTAAAACCCATCCTGGAATGATTGAAGAAGCTTATTTTCAAGAAAAATCAACAACCGATTTTGTCGGAATATATAAGGGAAAGTATATCGATTTTGAATGCAAAGAGACAATTCATGATTCAGTGCCTTATTCGATGATCCGCGAACAACAATTTCGACATTTAAAAACCATCATCGAGATGGGAGGAATCGGCTTCTTCTTAGTTTCATTTAAAACAGTTCAAGAAGTGTATTTGATAGATGCAAAGAAAATACTTGAAGAGGTTGAAAAGAAAAATCATCCAGGGTTTAAAAGAACTTATTTCATCGAAAACGGAATAAAAGTAGAGCGAAGTTATAATCCTCCATACAAACTAATAGAAGCAATTGATGAGATGATGAAATGAAAAAGCTGAGAACCGATTGAGTTCTCAGCTATTTATTTAATCAGCTTTTTTATCGAGCTTTAAGAAATATCTATCTTTGACTTTGATGACTTTTACTTCTTTGACATCGCTGTTTATTGTGAAATAAGTGACAGGTCTTGAATATGTATTCTTGACTTCTTGATCATTCAATTTCTCAGTGATTGTCAAATCAACTTTGTCATCTTCGTAGTGTCTTAGTTCAGTGATATAGTAGAACTTTGAATTGTCGTCATTTTTAATTTCTAAGATAGAAGAATAAGGGATGTCTTCATTTTTGATGATTCCATAGACTTCTACAGTGTTATCATCTTTTAATTTTCCAGAGAAAACGTTTGGTAATAAAGAACCAGTATAGACATATAAATCGATTGCTTCTTTTTTATATTCGCTTTCTAATTTTGATTCTCTATTAGTGTCTTCGATTGCTTTTTTTGCTTTTGAAAAGGTCTTTGAAAACCAATTGTCTTTCTTCTCTTCTTTCTTATGTTCTACTTCACCATTAATTTCATCTGCCATAATAGTTCTCCTTTCTATTTTTTCTTCTTTGTTGAACGATTTTTATATGGGACAAATTCTTTCTTAATTTTCTTAACTATCTTTTTCTTCTTCGATTTCTTCATCTTAGAATTGATGATGATCAAGATGATTATCAGCAATATCAATACAACAATTGCGGTTATAAAGATGATGATTGTCGTCTTAGAATATTGAGTCTGAACATTTATTTCATACAGCAATATTTTATCACTGGTTGAAACTAGATAAACTTTGATTGTTCCTTTTCCTTTGAAAAGCCCAGTAGTGATAATTCCTTTATCTGAGATTGAAATTGAAGAATTATCTTCGATTTCATAAGTTATTTGCTCACTTGAGAATGTGTTAGAAATATGAATCTTAGAACCTAAATCATAAGTGGAATTGTTATCTAAAGTAAGCGTAGTTGTATCTAAATCTATTTTTTTGACAATCGCATCTTTGACATTGATATTGATTGTATAAATATTTTTATCATCATCTTCTAAGGTGATTTTTGTACTTCCTTCTTTTAAAGGAGTGATAACTGAGTTTTCATAAGAGATAATTGATTCATCATCTATTTTTACTGTGACATTAGTACTTGAATCAAGTTTTAAATCAAGGGGAGTGCCAACATGTAACTCATAGGATGTTTTTAAATTTGAAAATGGAGAGATAGATGTAGGATCAAAGACTCTTTTTACCCATTCTGGATGATCGATGTATGGATTACGGTTATTTTGGACATTGTTGTAAATCAAATTATTACGATGTTTTTCATAATTTGAAACGGGATCTAAATCATTCCAATTAATGAGGGTTGAAAGATTATATTGAACACCATGACACTTGGTGTTGTCATCTTTGATAGAAGTATCATCGGTCAATATCAAATAAGGTTCTTCTTTGGTATTGGTGTCTTTTTTATTCGAATACCTAGTTGCCATATAGAAAAGGCATCTTGCGATATCACCTTTCCATTCATCAGTCGGTTCAAAAGTATCTGTGCTAGTATCTAACCAGCCGCTGATTTCTTGAGAGCCATCGGCTAAGTAGTTATATATCACTTTAGCTTTGGAGTGATCTACTTCTCCGTAATAATAATTATTATGACCTGCACTATTAGTATTTCCATCAGCAGCTACTAAATGATGCAAATCAGTTTGAGCGCCGATCGTGAAATCATTATCAGTAACTTCAAATCCATGACTTTTAGCCCAGACATGTTCTTTATCAATTCTAATAAGATTATTAGGTTTCTTTTTATTTTCGTAATCAATCTTTGAAAGTGATTTATCAACAGTGAAACCATTGATTAAGGTAGAATAAGCTTTTGTTACATCATTGTTAGCAGAATCTGAAATATACATATTATAGAAATAGGTATTTTCAATTCTAGAATCACTATTATTAGTGATGAATTTGAAAGTATCGGGATCGACAGGTTCTGAAATTGACCAATTTCTATCGGTGATTTGATACCATTTGCTAACTCCTTGAATACCAGAGCCATATGGAAGATAGTATTTTTCAAGTTCTTCAGTCTTACAAGAAATCTTGGTATAGAGATAATTTAATAAATCTTCGCCTTTCTTATCTTCAATATCTCCATAATAGTGAGAGACTTCATCTTCTGAGCAATCACTTAAATCTAATTTTTCAGTTGAATCGTAAAACTTGCCGTCATAGCTTTGACTAGCTGCTAAATTTGGAAGTTTTAAAGAGGAAGTGGTAGAAAAAATAATCGGTAAAATAAATGTTAATAATGTTAATTTCATACCTATTTATTTTACTTTTTCTAAATTGATTTTAAAACTCTAAAACGCTTTTATTAAGAAATCGACAGGAACATTATTTATATCTTTATAAACCAAGGTTAAACATACTCTTGCTTTCTTTTCATTCAAATAAATGAAATAGTAGCAATTTATCTTTTTTTACTTTGATAATCGTTGAAAAATAAACACTTGCATCAAAACTTAAAATGGCATTATTTGAAATGTTATTTTTTGCTATTTCGTTGACATATCTTATTCTATCTTCGTAAATGTAGATGTTAGATGTTAAAATATTTTTC
>CAVEQA010000025.1:0-17308 GCA_963617725.1 Paludibacteraceae bacterium | reverse complement strand
CCTTTATCTATAAAAGATAATCCTATTAAAAGATTATTTTCGCTTGTGAGTAATAAATCTCCGATAGGTGATTTATAAATTGAATATAATTTCATAATTTAATTATAATCAATTTTTGAGATAGATGATTCTATTTTATATGATATCTAACTTTTAAAAAATAATGGTAATTATAAAGAATCAATAAAAGAATATAAGATACATTTAGAAAAATATTCTTATGATAAAATTTGCTTAGAAATATAATCAAATTATAACGTTATAATCAAAGCTATTATCGAATCTAAAAAGGCAATGCAAAAGAAATTATGAATTTCTGCGATATGGATAAGAATCATTTTAATTCCTATAGAAAAAGACTTATCAATAAAGGGCATGTCGATGAAAAAGAAAGAGGTAAATTAAAAAATTACCTTATGATTATTTGATTGATTTGTTGAAGATAATTATTTTGATTTTATATATCAATTAAAAACAATATTTTTGGCTTAAAGTTGGTAGTTATTTAAAAGAAATATATTTCTTTTATGATATAATACACCTGTTAAAAGGCGGTGCTTTTATGTTCACTAGTTTAGATTTAGCAAATCATTTCGGTTTTCGTGTTGTTTGTGGAGATATGAAATCTCTTAAAAGAGAAATTAAAGTCATGGAGCTTGATAGACCAGGTGTCGAGCTCTTAGGTCTTTTTCAATTCCATCAAAAAGATCGTATTATTTTGATTGGAAATAAAGAAATGGCACTCATCAAAGATAGTGATCCTGATGTCATTTATAAGAATTGTTTAAAATTAGCAAATTCTGAATGTCCATGTATCATTGTCACTCAAAATACTCCTGCTCCAATCCCTCTCATTCAAGCATGTCATGAACTCAATTGTCCATTATTTTCTTCTCAAGCTGATACTTCAGCTTTAGAAGCAAGTATGTATGTCTATTTGAGCGAAGCTCTTGCTAAAAAGACAGCTGTTCATGCCTGTTTTCTTGAAATATATGGAACTGGTGTTTTACTTCTTGGTGAATCTGGTATCGGTAAATCAGAAATCTCTCTTGAACTCATCAAGAAAGGCCATAGATTAGTTGCTGATGATAGAGTCAATATTGCAGCTGTTAGAGGAAAACTTATCGGTTCTTGTCCTGAATCCATCAAGGGTATGATGGAAGTTAGAGGTATCGGTATCATCGATGTTGCTAGAATGTTTGGCATCAATTCGTTATCCGATAAAGGACATATCAAACTTGTAATATCCTTGGTTGGGTTTAATCCAAATGAACCACTTGAACGCGTCGGTCTTAAAACAGATCGTTATGAGATTTTAGGTGAGAGTGTTCCTCTCATCAAACTTCCTGTTTCTGCAGCTCGTTCAATGGCTGAAATCGTTGAGGCTGCTGTCACTAATTACAAACTCAAAGATTCTGGTTATGATACTGGTTATGAATTCCAAAAACGTCTTTCTGAAATTCAAGAAAGAAGAATGACTCAAAAAAGAGAAGAACAACTCTTGTTACAACAAAATGAACCAAAACATTCAAATGTTGTAAATAATGACAATAAAAATAATACTGAAAAGATTGAATCTTCAGTTAAAGTTATAAAAAAAGCTTCTGAAAATGAAGAAACCACAGTTGTAAGACCTACAAGTGATGGTACTTCCTATATCGAAACGAAAGAAAAATAAATATGAATACAATCTTAGGTAGATATCCACAAGGATTTCCAATTTCAAGCTCTAGCCCTGTGATTCGTTTTTACGGAATCATCATCGTTTTAGGTGCTATTTTATGCCTTGTTGTTTCTAATATCAGAGCTCATAAAGATGGCTATGATTATCATTTCTTTGACACAGTATTTATGATCGCCTTCCCTTCTGGTATCGTCGGTGCTAGAGTTTGGTATGTAATTGCTTCCTATCAACAAGAATTCGCTGGAAAAGGTTTCTTGAATATGCTTGATATAAGATCAGGTGGTCTTGCTATTCAAGGTGGTGCAATTTTCGGCGTTATTGCAGGATGTTTAGTTGTTTTATTCAGAAGAAAAGGAACACCATTATTGAAAGCTACTGATTTTGCTGTTCCAACAATCTTGATTGGACAAGCAGTAGGTAGATGGGGTAATTTCTTCAATCAAGAAGTCTTTGGACATAATGTTTTGGCATCTAACTGGGATTTTTTGCCTTCATTTATCACCAATAATATGAACTCATTACCAGAGGCAAGTACTATGTGGAGTGGGGTTTCAATCCCTGAAGGTGCAATTGCAGTTCCATTATTTTTAATCGAATCGATCATCAATCTTCTTTTCTATTTCATCATCGCACATGCTCTTCCTACATTCATGGGAAAGAAATATCGTGACGGTGATGCAACATTTGCTTATTTCATCGCTTATGGTTTTGTCAGAATGTGCATGGAATCTTTGAGAAACCCAGCCTTCATTATGGGTGTTGAATCTAATCCATCAGATGGCGTTTATGATTTATCAAGAGGCTCTGAGAAGTCTTTAATCATGGCTTTTATCTTCATCGGATTTGGTGTTTTAGCAATCATCGTCAATCATGTCTTGACTCATCTTTTAGATAAAGGAATCATCAAATTTAAACGCATTGAACCAGTAGTTACCAAAGCTAATTTATCAGATGGGAATTCTTCAAGTATGGATACTTCTTTGGATTTTTCAAAATTGAAAGCTAAAGAAGAAATCTTGAAAAACGAGGAGAATAAAAAAGATGGAAAATAAAGATGTCGCTATCATCGGACTTGGTCCTAGTGGAGTATCTGCTAGTATTTATTTAAAAAGATATGGTTTAAATCCTGTCTGTTTTGAAAAGGAATTAGTCGGTGGCAAAGTCAATAAGACCGAGTTGATTGAGAATTATGCAGGTGTCAATAAGATAGCTGGACCTAAATTAGGTATGATATTTGAAGATCAATTGACTTCTTTTGGTATTAAACCTATCTATAAAGAAGTTAAAGAAGTCTCTTTGAATGATGATTCTTCTTTTCATTTAAAATACGGAAAAGAAGAGAGAGATTTTAAATATGTCATCATCGCAAACGGACTTATCAATAGACCATTTAAAATTGAAGGAGAAGAAAACTTCAATAGACGTGGTATATCTGAATGTGCGATATGTGATGGTCCTTTATATAAAGGAAAAGATGTCGCTATAGTTGGTGCTGGTAATTCAGCTTTTGAAGAAGCGAGTTATCTAGCTACAATATGTTCTTCTGTCACCCTTATTGCTAGAAGAAATGAATTTCGTGCAACTAAAATAGCTGTTGATCGATTAAAATCATTTTCTAATGCTATAATCCTCTCACCTTATGAAATAGTATCAGCTAGCGGTAATGCTTCCATTGAAAAGCTGATTGTCAAAAATAAAGAGAATGGTGAAGTTAAAGAATTATCTATCTCAGCACTATTCTTATATGTTGGTGAAATGCCTAACAATAGTTTCATTAATATTCCAAATTTGGATATGAATGGTGGATTTATCAAAACAGATGATAAGATGATGACTAATATCAAAAATTTATATGCCGTTGGTGATTGTAAAGATAAGACACTGCGTCAAGTTGTGACAGCATGTAATGATGGTGCTATCGCTGCAAGTGCGATTCACGAAGATTATTTAAATAATATATAATATAGGTATGGCTGAACAGTTAAATTTTGCAAAGCAGGTTAAGAATGAAGCTGCGACTGAAACATTTACCAAAGAAGAATTGAAATATCTTCTTTCAGGATTCATCCGCAATGGCGGTAGTTTTTCCATTGGTTCAAATCCTTCTTTGACAGTTCATACTGAAATGGCAACAATTGCAAAACTTATCTATTCCGCCTTAAAAGAAGTCTATGATTTAAAACCGACATTCAACTATGAAAAGAAGACTAGATTTGGTAAGAAACTTGTCTATCTTGTCGAAGTCAGCGATAAAAGACTTTATGATGTCATGGAAGATTTAGAAATTTTCACTGATTCTGGTTTCTCAAGAGTTCTTCCTAAAAATGGACTTCATAAAAAATATTTCCCAGCCTTTGTCACTGGATGTTTTCTTGCAACTGGAAGTATCAATAATCCTAAGATGGGTAAGACTTCTTATTTTTTAGAGATGGCGTTCACTGATAAAAGCGATGCTCTGGCTGTAAAAAGGAAACTCACCTCTTTTAAAAATGAAAATACTATGGATTTCAAATATATCAAAAGAAGAGAAAGACATGTCTTATATTTGAAGAAAGCAAATCAAATATCTGTATTTTTACATTTCATCGGAGCTCTTAATTCGATGCTTGATTATGAAAATGCTCGAGTTGAAAAAGCAGATACTAGCGATGAAAATAGAGCTGAAATATGTGTTGCTGCTAATTATATGAAGACACTCTCAACAGCGGAGAAAGATATCGAAGATGTTAATCTTGTTTTGAAAGTTAAACCGTTGAAGTTATTCAGTGAAAAAGAACAAGCAGTCATCAGTGTCAGATTGGAACACAATGATTTCAACTATCGAGAAATCGCTGAAGAAGTAAGTGAAAATCATAAGATTCCAATCACAAAATCAGGCGTTGTCCACATCCTTACTGCTATTAGAGAAGAAGCTAAAAAGCTGAGAGATGAATCAAATCAAAATGATGTAGAAAATGAATAAAACACGCGAGATGAAGATATTTCTTGCGTGTTTTGTTTTTATACAAAATTATAATAATTACTGAAAATTGATAAAATTTCTTAAAAACTATTAATTTTGAGCAAAAAATAATAAAAATATCATTCAAATTTATGATTGATTTTTGCACACTTATTCACAAATAAACGCATTATTGAATGGCCACTGAGCAAAGTGCTTGTTGTAAGCCCTTTTTATGCAAAAAAATTAAAAAAAACTTTAATTTTTTAACAAATAGAGTATAATTGATTTCGATAGGAGGACATTTAAAATGTCAGTTAAAGTAGCTATTAACGGTTTCGGTCGTATTGGTCGTTTAGCATTCAGACAAATGTTCGGTGCTGAAGGATATGAAGTTGTTGCAATCAATGATCTCACAAGTCCAAAGATGTTGGCAAATTTATTAAAATATGATACTGCTCAAGGCGGATATGCTGGTCATATCGGTGAAGCAAAGCATACAGTCACTTCTAAAGAACCAGTCTTCGAAGAAGATGGTAAGACTGTCAAAGTTCCAGGTTCCATCACTGTCGATGGCAAGGAAATCACCATCTATGCTCAACCAAAGGCAAATCTTCTTCCATGGGGAGAACTCGGTGTTGATGTCGTTTTAGAATGCACTGGTTTCTATACTTCTAAAGATAAGGCTATGGCCCATGTTGAAGCAGGTGCTAAGAAAGTTGTCATCTCTGCTCCAGCAGGAAACGATTTAAAGACAATCGTCTATTCTGTCAATGAAAAGACTCTCACAACAGATGATAAGGTTATCTCTGCTGCTTCTTGTACAACTAATTGCTTAGCTCCAATGGCTAAGGCATTAAATGATGCATTCCCAATTCAATCTGGTATCATGACCACTGTTCACGCTTATACTGGTGATCAAATGATTCTTGATGGTCCACAAAGAAAAGGTGATTTAAGACGTGCTAGAGCTGGTGCTGCTAACATCGTTCCAAATAGTACTGGTGCTGCTAAGGCTATCGGTCTTGTCATCCCAGAACTCAATGGTAAACTCATCGGTTCTGCTCAAAGAGTCCCAGTTACAACTGGTTCCACAACTATCCTTGTCGCTGTTGTCAAGGGTGAAGATGTTACAAAAGATGCAATCAATGCCGCTATGAAGGCTCAAGCTAGTGCTTCTTTCGGCTATAATGAAGATCAAATCGTTTCTTCTGATGTCATCGGTATGAAGTATGGCTCACTCTTCGATGCCACTCAAACCATGGTCACAAAGATCAGTGATGGTCTCTTCCAAGTTCAAGTCGTCTCTTGGTATGATAATGAGAATTCTTATACTTCTCAAATGGTTCGTACCATCAAGTATTTTGCTGAACTTGCCTAATCTCATTTAGAAATTAGGGTAGCTCATTTCGTAACTTTAAACGGAAAGCGCCCAGAAATGGGCGTTTTCTTTTATCAAAAAAGGAGAAAACACTATGAAAAAAACTGTTTTGGATATTGCTGTTACTGGTAAAACAGTCCTTGTTCGTGTAGATTTCAATGTTCCACATAAAGGTGAAGTCATCTCTGATGACAACCGTATTGTCGGTGCTATCCCAACTATCGCTGAACTTCTCAAGAAGAATGCAAAGGTTGTCTTGATGTCTCATTTAGGCAAAGTTGCCTGGAAGAAACTCAAGAAAGGTGAAGCAACACAAGAAGATATCGATAAGCAAATGAAGAAGAACGACCTTTCTATCGTCGTTTCTACTCTCAACAAATATCTTGATGAAGCTTTAGGAAAGCATGTCAATGTCTCTTTCTGCAAAGATACTCATGGTGAAGGATTAAAAGCCGCTGTTGCTAGCTTAAAAGAAGGCGATGTCCTTGTCATGCAAAACACTCGTTATGAAGCAGGCGAAGAAAAGAATGATCCAGCTCTTGCAAAAGAATGGGCTTCTTTAGGTGATTGCTTCGTTATGGATGCCTTTGGTTCTGCTCATAGAGCCCATGCATCTACTTATGGAATTCCTGATGAAATGAAGAAAGATGGCAAAGAAACTGCTGTCGGTTTCTTGATGGAAAAGGAAATCAATGCTCTTGGTCGTTGTGTCGAACCAAAAGATGATCAACGTCCATATATCGCTATCTTAGGTGGTGCTAAAGTTTCCTCTAAGATTGAAGTTATCGATTCTCTTTTAAAGAAGTGCGACATGATCCTCATCGGTGGTGGTATGGGTTATACCTTCAAAAAGGCTGTTTTCCATATCGATGTCGCAAATTCTCTCTGTGAAGATGATCAACTTGAATATGCCAGAGAATGCTTCGATACTGGCAAAATCAAACTTTCATTAGATTCTATCGTTGCTAAGGGATATGATTTTGAAAATCCAGAGAAGAAAGTTGAAGATATCAAATATATCGACAACAATGAAACTGATTTCCCAGCTGGATATGAAGGTATCGATGTCGGTCCTTTGACTAGAGAATTCTATACTAAGGAAATCTTAAAGGCTAAGACTATCTTCTGGAACGGCCCAATGGGTGTCTTCGAAAATGAAGATTTCCAAGAAGGTACAAAGGCTGTTTGCGAAGCTTGTGCTGAAGCAACTAAGAATGGTGCTTTCACAGTCATCGGTGGTGGTGATAGCGCAGCTGCTGCTAAGAAATTCGGATATGAAAAGTCCTTCTCCCATGTTTCAACTGGTGGTGGTGCTTCTCTTGAACTCATTCAATTCGATGGAAAGCTTCCTGGAATTGATGTCATCGAAAATAAGTAATCAAATTTTTACAAGGATATATTGATAACATGACTCGTAAAAAGTTTTTGATGGGCAACTGGAAGATGAATCATACCATCGCAGAAGCTGATGCTTTCTGTGAAGATATCAAAAACGCCGGCCTCATTAAAAAGGCTAGAAAAAAAGGTGTTTTAATTGGTGTTGCTCCTACTTATTTAGGACTTCAAACTCTTTCTAAACATGCCCATGGTCTTATCGTTGCATCTCAAGATTGCCATTATGCAGATCACGGTGCTTTCACCTCTTCAGTCAGCATTCCAATGCTCAAAGAAATCGGTGTTGAATGGTCTATCATCGGTCACTCTGAAAAGAGACAATATGAAGGTGAAACAGATTTAGATTGCAATAGAAAGATTCGTGCCCTTGCCAAAAATGGTATGCATTCCATCTATTGTGTCGGTGAATCTGCCAAAGAATATGATCAAGGTCTCACTAAAGATGTTATCCGCGCTCAAGTAGAAGTCGGACTTATGAATCTTGATAAAGATGAAGTTTCAAGTGTTGTCATCGCATATGAACCAGTTTGGAGTATTGGAACTGGCAAGAATGCATCTGATGCTATCGCTCAAGATATTTGTGCCTTCATTCGTGAAATTGTTTGCGAAATGTATGGTAAAGTCGCATCTCAAAAGACCCTCATCTTATACGGTGGATCTGTCAAGCCAGAAAATATCCACGGCTATCTCTCTCAACCAGATGTTGATGGTGCATTAGTCGGTGGTGCTTCTTTAAAGAGCGATTCCTTCGCTGCTTTATTAGAAAATATCTAAACAAAATAAAATCTCTTCCACTAAGTTGTTGGAAGAGATTTTTTTAAATCATTTATCTAAAATTGTTTTTAAAGCAGAATCTTTATAAAGAACTTCGTAATTTGTTGAGTCAGCAGGTTTTGATTCAAATGCAATGTAGATGTTTTCCATTGAAGTAGCTCCATTTTCATTTTCAACCTGTTTCTTTATATCAGTAGTATCGGATTTCTTTTCAATATAATTATATGATGTAACAACACCATTTATATACATACTACCTGATCTATAAGAATCCACAAAATAGAGACAATCATATGATTTTTCTGAAAATTTTAATTTAAAATCTGTCTTGTTTAAAGTGATTGTATCATCAGTTCTATTTCTTACATTGATTGTAAGATAATAGACTTGTTTTTCACTGTTTTCACTTTCGCTGATTGTTACGAAACTATAACGTTCATCTTTAAAGATTTTAAAATCACTATTTGTTGAAGATTCAAAACATGATGTCATAAATAACGGAAGTGCTGATAATAAAATATAAAGTTTTTTCATTTAAGTACCTCTTTTAATTCTTATTGATTATAAATAGATTTCAAATAAAGGAAATAAAAATTTATATTTTTATTTGATAGAGGTCTTCTTATAATAATTACATATTTTAAAATAAATGTAAATTATCTAATAGTTTTCGATTAAAACTATTTAAATATTGTTTAAGATTTATATAATATAAATACTTCTTGAAAGGAGGTATAAATTTATGGATGAATATCGTTATGAACCTGGACCTGACACTCAGGCTAGTATGAACAACAAATCAACAAATTCTATTTTAGGAAAAAAGGTTAAAGAAGATATTGGAGCTACAAGTTCAAGTGATGTATCAATGACTAAAGTCTACATATGGCTTGGAATCGGACTTCTTATCACTGGTGTTATCGCCTTTGGATTACCATACTTGTTCACAATAATAACTGATGGTTTTACAAAGAATGTTGATGCCATCAGCACAACTGTTGTCGCTTTATTTATTGTTTCTTTGATTCTTATGATTCCATCAGCTATTGTTATGGCTCTTAAAGCTGGTGCTAAAAATGCTGTAGCGATGAAAGTTGGATACTTTGTATACACCATTGCGATGGGCATGCTTCTTTCTACCTTACTTCTTGGTGTTTATGTTATGACATACGATCCAACAGAGAAAGCTGCCTTATTAAATCCAACATTTGTTTCAACTATTTCGATGTCATTCTTCATCACTGGTGGTTGTTTCTTAATTATGGCAGTTATTGGAACATTTACAAAGCATATGAATGCTGCAATTCCTGTTGTCGGAACTGCTTTAATCGGTGTTATTGTAATGTCAATTGTCAATTTCTTCTTAAGAGTTGAAACAATTTATTGGATTATTGATTTTGTTGTCTTTGCTGTTGTTCTTCTCATCACTGCTATCGATATGCATAATATTAAGAAGATTGTTGACTCTTCTAAAGGTGCATTAAATGGTACTAATCTTGCTATCTACTGCGCTTATTGCTTATATGTTGATTTCATCAATATCTTCATTCGTGTTCTCTATTATGTTCTTATCATAGTTGGAAAAAATAAAAGATAAAATAAATTAAAAAGTTGCAAATTAGCTATTTAATTACTTAAATGCTTATTAGCAACTTTTTTGTTTGTCAGAATATTTTTTATAATTGAAGTATTGAAAAACTAAAATAAACACCTTTAAATTCTAATTCAAAAAAAGAGGAATTTGAAATATAGTTTTTTAGTATTGATTTTTAACTCTATCTGTATATGTATATCCGTCTTCTTCGGCAAATTCACAAAATGAAAGGCAAATTTCATGATATTCTTTTTCTTTATATGTATTTAAGAATTTTTGGGTCGGTATTTGTATAGTAAATAAGAATCTGTTGTAATTTTTGTTTGTGGTATTTGCGTAATGTTTTTCAAAAAAATCATCAGTTTGTTTTTGAATAAATATGGGTTTACCTTGTTTTACTGGATCTAAATTATCAAGTGTGTTTGTTTCAGTTAACCAATAATTTTTTTCTGATACATTTAAAAAGCTATATTGAATAGAGATATATTTATCGTAAGTTTTAAGCTTTTTTAAGAACATAAGATAAATAGGTATCTCAATGTATTCTGAATCTTCATCTATTATTATTTTTGAAAATTGATCCCTAAAGGCATAATTTCCATTATCTTTATCATCTTGAAAATCTTCACTATAAACATCTGTCATATTTTCAAATCCGTCACTTGTTGAATCACTATCAATTGGTGAAAATTTTGTCACCTTTGAATTTGTGCTATTTGTTGCATTACTATTAATTGAATTTATGTTGGTATTATTTGTTTGAATATCGCATGATGTTAATAAAAAAGTTAAGAAAAACAAGAAACTCTTTTTAAATTTCATAAATTACTCCTTTTATTATTCTTTATTTTCAAATGAACTTATTAAAAATCAACTATCTGTATTAGATGATTATTTTCTATATTTCAATACGGTCTTTTATTTGAACAATTTCACATATGAAGAGGTATCACATATGTATTATAATTAGACTATAATACAAAATAAGTGAGTAAAATAGAAAACAACGATGAATTTCGGTGTTTTAGATAAATGTTGTTGCCCCATATGGTGAACAAAAAATTAGGTTTATCATCTCTAATTTATTTATCAAACTTAAAGTCTATCTTTAAAGAATTGCAATCTAAAATAATGAAACGCCCTCGGGCGTATCAAAAAGTTTAAAAAGTTGTTGACACTAGTAATCATGATGAGTATAATCTCCTTTGTCTATCGATTTCGGGCTTAGCCCGCTCTTTTTATGGAAAGAGTTGGAAACACCCGGGTACGTGGACGCAATTAAATAGGTTTCTAATTTATTTATCAAATTGGAGGAAATTAAATGCCTACTATTAACCAGTTGGTTCGTAAAGAGAGAAAATCAGCTCTTTACAAGTCCAAGGCTCCAGCCCTTGGCAAACGTTACGATTCTCTTAATAAGAAAGAGAAAAAGATTGCTGCTCCGCAAAAGAAGGGTGTTTGTACCCGTGTCGGAACTATGACCCCAAAGAAGCCAAACTCTGCTGCTCGTAAATACGCCAGAGTCCGTCTCTCTAACGGTTATGAAGTCACTGCTTACATCGGTGGTGAAGGTCACAACTTACAAGAACACAAAGTAGTTCTTATCCGTGGTGGCCGTGTCCGTGATTTACCAGGTGTCCGTTATCACATCATCCGTGGTGCTATGGAATGTTTCGGTGTCGAAAACCGTAAGCAAGGTAGATCCCTCTATGGAACAAAGAAAGATGGTTCCATCCAAAAGAAGTAATTAAGGTAAGGAGAACACTACAATGCCAAGAAAAAATGGTTCTGTTGAAAAAAGAGACGTCTTACCGGATCCAATCTACAATTCAAAGCTCGTTACCCGTCTTATCAATCGTATTATGATTGATGGTAAAAAGGGAACTGCTCAAACGATCCTTTATGGCGCATTCGAAAAAGTTGAAAAGAAGACTGGTAAACCAGCTCTTGAAGTCTTCACTATCGCATTAAATAACATCATGCCAGAAGTTGAACTTAAGGCAAGACGTGTTGGTGCTAGTAACTATCAAGTTCCAGTCGAAGTTGCCCCAGAAAGAAAAGTTACTTTAGGTCTCAGATGGTTAGTTACTTATTCTAGACTTCGTTCCGAAAAGACTATGACTGATAAACTTGCTGGCGAAATCATCGATGCTGCAAATGGCACTGGTGGCGCTGTCAAGAGAAGAGACGATATGCATAAGACTGCAGAAGCCAACAAGGCTTATGCTCACTATCGTTGGTAATCTTCGATAGTCCTCAGGAGGAAATAACGTATGGCAATGGATAACGATCAAGCTAGGGTTGCTCTTTACGAAGCAGTCCCACTTGAAAAAGTTAGAAATATCGGTATTATGGCTCACATCGATGCCGGTAAGACGACTACCAGTGAGCGTATTCTCTTCTATACTGGAAAGACACACAAAATCGGTGAAACCCATGATGGTGCTTCCGCTATGGACTTCAATGAGCAGGAACAAAAGAGAGGTATCACTATCTACTCTGCTGCTACTACTTGTATTTGGAAAGACTATCGTATCAATTTGATCGATACTCCAGGACACGTTGACTTCACTGCTGAAGTTGAACGTTCTCTCCGTGTTCTTGATGGTGCTGTTTGCGTTCTCGATGGAAAGAATGGTGTTGAACCACAAACTGAAACAGTTTGGAGACAAGCTGATAAGTATAACGTTCCACGTATTGTTTTCGTCAACAAACTCGATGCAACTGGTGCTGACTATGAAATGTCTGTCGCTTCCATCAAGGAAAGACTTGGTGCAAATGGTGTCGCTATCGCATATCCAGTCGGTCTTGAAAATCAACTCTTAGGTCTTATCGATCTTGTTGAAATGAAGGCTTGGTTATGGGATCTTGATCCAAAGAAATCTGAAAAGATGCAACCAAACATCGTCTCTTTAGACGAAGTTCCAGCTCAATATGCTCATGATGTTGAACAAGCTCATGTCTATCGTCAAATTCTTGTCGAAGCATTAGCCAACAATGATGATGCTTTGATGGAAAAGGTCCTTATGGAAGAAGAACCAACTGTTGAAGAAATCAAATCTGCAATTCGTAAACAAGTTATTGCAGGTACTATCTTCCCAACAATTCCTGGTTCTGCTTATAAGAATAAGGGCGTTCAATATGTTCTTGATGCTGTTCGTGATTATTTACCATCACCACTTGATGTTCCAGCTCCTGTCGCTCATGATAATGACGGCAATGACGTTCTCATCAGTGTTGATCCAAAGGCTCCATTTGTTGCCTTAGCATTCAAGATCACAACCGATCAATTCGGTACATTAACCTTCTTCCGTATCTATTCTGGTACTGTGAAGTCTGGTTCTTATGTTTACAACGTTAGAAAAGGTGCTAAAGAAAGAGTCTCAAGACTTGAACTTGTCAACGCTGATTCTCACGAAAATATTGCTGAAGCCAAAGCCGGTGAAATCGCTGCTGCTGTTGGTTTTGCAAATACTAGAACTGGTGATACACTCGTTGGCGAAAATGATCCAAAGGTTTCTCTTGAAGCCATCAAGTTCGCTGAACCAGTTATCTCCGAAGCTATTGAACCTGTTAAGAAGGGTGACCAAGATAAAATGGCTGCAACTCTTATCAAGTTCACTGAAGAAGATCCAACATTCCACTACTACACCAATGAAGAAACTGGTCAAGGTATCATCGCTGGTGTTGGTGAACTTCAACTCGATGTCAACGTCACTCGTTTAAAGAATGACTTCGGCATTGAAACTAGAGTTGGTGCTCCTCAAGTCGCATATCGTGAAACTATTAGACAAACTGCTGAATGCGAAGGTAAATACATCAAGCAATCCGGTGGTCATGGTCAATATGGTCACGTCATCTTCCGTATGGAACCAAATCCAGGCAAAGGTATCGAAGTTACCGAAGCTATCACTGGTGGTGCCATTCCAAAGGAATTCATCAAACCTTCTATCGATGGTTTGAAAGATGCTTTCGAAAGAGGTATGGTCGCTGGATATCCAACTATCGATGTCAAGGCAACTTTAATCGATGGTTCTTACCACGATGTCGACTCTTCTGAAGCTGCTTACAAGTTAGCATCCGCTTTAGCTTTAAAGGTTGCTGCTAGTAAGTGTAATCCAGTCATCCTTGAACCAATTGTCAAAGCTGATATTACAACTCCTCTTGACTATGTTGGTACAGTTATGGGTGATGTTTCATCTAGACGTGGTAGCGTTGATGGTATGGTTCAAAAGGCAAATGCTCAAGTCATCACTGCTTTCATCCCACTCGCTAATATGTTCGGTTATATTTCTGACCTTCGTGCTATGACTCAAGGTAGAGGTATCTATTCTATGGAATTTGACCACTATCAAGAAGTTCCACGTTCAGTTCAAGAAGAAATTATCAAGAAGAGAAGCTAATACACTCTAATTTTCTTGAAAATATTAAAAAAAAAGTGTATAGTCATTAAGAATCTATTTTGGAGGAAAAATTCATTATGGCAAAACAAAAATTTGACCGTTCTAAACCAAACGTTAACATTGGTACTATCGGTCACGTCGACCACGGCAAAACTACTTTAACTGCCGCTATTACTACTACTCTTGCAACCAAAGGTTTATCTCAAGCTTTGAGATATGACCAAATTGACGCCGCCCCAGAAGAAAAGGCTCGTGGTGTTACAATTAATGCTGCTCACGTCGAATACGATACTGCTACAAGACACTACACTCACGTTGACTGCCCAGGACACGCTGACTACATCAAGAACATGATCACTGGTGCTGCTCAAATGGATGGTGCTATCCTTGTTGTTGCTGCTACTGATGGTGTTATGCCACAAACTAGAGAACACGTCTTACTTGCTCGTCAAGTCGGTGTTCCATATATCGTTGTTTTCCTTAACAAGTGCGACCAAGTCGATGATCCAGAATTGATCGACTTAGTTGAAATGGATGTCCGTGATCTCTTAAGCTCCAATGGTTATCCAGGAGATGAAATCCCAGTCGTCCGTGGCTCTGCTTTAAATGCACTCAATGGTGATGCTGCTGCCCAAGAACAAATCATGGAACTCATGAATGCTTGCGATAGCTATATCCCAGAACCTACCCGTGAAACTGATAAGCCATTCTTACTTGCAGTCGAAGATGTCATGACCATCACTGGCCGTGGTACTGTCGCTACTGGTAGAATTGAACGTGGTATGATCAAGCCAAATGATGAAGCTGAAATCGTTGGTATCATGGATACTCGTAAATGCGTCGTCACTTCTCTTGAAATGTTCCGTAAGACTCTTGATTTCGCCCAAGCTGGTGATAACGTCGGTGCCCTTTTAAGAGGTGTTGATCGTGATCAAATCGTCCGTGGCCAAGTCTTAGTCAAGCCAGGATCAGTCACTCCACACAAGAAGTTCAAGGGACAAATCTATGTTCTTACCAAAGAAGAAGGTGGTAGACACACTGCTTTCACCAACAACTACAGACCACAATTCTACTTCAGAACAACTGATATCACTGGTACCATCACTCTTGATGAAGGTACTCAAATGGTTATGCCAGGTGACAACGTCGTTATCAACGTCGAACTCATCCACGCTATTGCTCTTGAAGCCAACACTCGTTTCGCTATCCGTGAAGGTGGCCACACTGTCGCTTCCGGTACCGTTACCGAAATTGTTGACTAATTCAAGTCTACAATAAATTTAAAACTATACCTCTCTCTTCGGAGAGAGGTTTTTTCATTGTTTTTATTAATGAATGTTTTTAATAAGTTCTAAGAAATACTTTATATCAATTTTTTAAGAATATGTAGTGTTCTTTCATTTATCAAGTTGACTTTGAATTGACTTTAAGTTAGAAATCGTAAAAAGGACAAGCTATTCACATAAGATTTTAAATGATTTGTTTATGTACTTTTGTAGCTTGTCTTTTTTATATTCTTATATATTTTTTTAAAATCTTCTAAAAATGTTAAAGAATAATTTTGTTTCATTTATAATTATTAGTACTGGAGGATTTACTATGGAGAAAAAAGAAAAAGATACCTATTTATTTGAAAAGAAATCATTAGTTGTCTTCCTATATCTTATGTATGTTAATAACATATCATATGAAAGAATTAATTTAAGATCTTTTGGTTTTAACTTTGATCCTAAATGTAATTTTAAAGCTATTATTCGTTCTAAAAAGGAACACGATCATAAATATTCAATTAGAATCTTCCCTAATCAAAGAGGTGTTAATTTTGACACTCTTGATGTGATGGGTAATGTTAATATTGTCAAAGTAAAAGATATTCGTGAATTTGACGCATTTGAGCCTGAAGCTAGTTTAAATATCTATTTTGATGAGGTTCAATTTTATGCGATAGGTTTTATTGAAGGTAAAGCTTTTAAATATAAATCTAAGAATAATAGAAGAGATGTAACTGATAATCTTTTATATTTTTTAATAAATTCAAAAGAAGAAAATCGTATTAATACTTCTTCTGATAATTTCTTATCTTACTTAGTTAAATTTTTTACAAATAAATTAAAAACTGATTTAGTTATGGGAGCAGGAATTAATGCTGATTATGGAGCTAAATCTTGGCCTGAACTCATTCAAGCTTTAAATACTGAATTCTACAGAGGAAAAGAAGAACTTGCTAATCAAATATCTTCTTATGTAGGAAAAGAATTATTTACTTCTTCTATGATTATGAAAGCTTCTGGTTTTGATTCTTATAAGTCGATAAATCATGAATTATATGAATTTAAAGAAGCTAAAAGTTTTAATGATCCTGATTCAACATTATATAGATGTGTTGACTTTTTAGAGAAACATCCAGGTACCGAAGTTATCACTTATAATTATGATACCAACTTAGAATATCTAATGAAAAAGCGTAATTTGAGATACGTGACTATTTATGATGATTCAGCTTTCAATGATAAGGAAGTTGTTACAACTATTTATCATGTTCACGGACTTCTTCCATATGATAGATATAATGAAACTAAATTTACAGATTCATTAATTTTTAATGAATCAGAATATTATTATTTATATAACAATCCGTATAGTTGGAATATAGCAAAACAATTACATGATTTTAAATTTAATACCTGTTTGTTTATTGGTATTTCTTTAACTGATCCTGATATGAAGAGATTATTAGAATTAGCGAGAAATTATTTAAAATTCAATTTTATATTCTTAAAGAAAATAGAAGGATATTCAGAGGCTGTTTATAAAGCTTTAACAACTTATTTCTTCACTTTTGATTTAATTGTTATTTGGATTGATGAATATGATGAGATTGGAGATTGGCTTAAGATTTTATAGAGTTGTTTTGTTATTGTAGTCTTCAATTATGCTTTTATACAAAGATTAGGAAAAACTCAAAAATAAAATAATTCATTTCTAACTATGTTAAAATAAAAGAATGAAAAAAGAACTATATATTTCTCCGTACAAAGATAACGTTATCGCAAAAAAAAGCAAAGTTATTTATTCTTTTCTTTTTGATTATTTTATTACAATCATCTTTTCTTTTTTCTTTTTCGCTGCATTGATA
>CAVEQA010000024.1:0-17633 GCA_963617725.1 Paludibacteraceae bacterium | reverse complement strand
ATATAAAAATATTAGAATTGATTTGCTATTTAAAACAATTAGAAAAATTTTGAAGTATTTCAGCAATATTTTTAGTAAGAATTTAATATATTATATATAAAATATTTATTTCTTTTAGCTCGTAGAAATGTTAAAATCTAACTCGACTGAAAGCATTTATATGCTTTTTGTGTGCTAATCGAAAGATATGAAGCATAAATCATCTACTACAAAGGAGTACGAATATGAGTTTTTTAGACAACTTATTCATGGTTGACAAAAGAGCTTTCCGTAAGATTGAAAAGAAAGCTAAAAGTGTCTTCCAATACGAAGAACAATTTAGCAAAATGAGCGATGCTGATTTAAAAGGCATGACTCCAATATTAAAACAAAGACTTGCTAATGGAGAAACAGTTGATGACATTCTTCCTGAAGCTTTTGCAACTGCAAGAGAAGCTGGAAGACGTGTTCTTCATCAATTCCCATATCCAGTTCAGGTTTTCGGTTCAACAGTTTTAAATGAAGGCGATGTCGCTGAAATGAAAACTGGTGAAGGTAAAACTCTCACTGCAACTATGGCTGTTTATTTAAACGCTCTTGAAGGAAAAGGAACCCACGTTGTCACTGTCAACGAATATCTTGCAAGCCGTGATGCTGAATGGATGGGTAATGTTTATCGTTTCTTAGGTTTGACTGTCGGTTGTAACTTAAGAGAAAAATCCACACAAGAAAAGCAAGAAGCATATAAGTGTGATATTACCTACACAACCAATTCCGAATTAGGTTTCGATTATCTTCGTGATAATATGGCAAAATCAGTTCAGAATCGTGTTTTGAGAGGCCTTCATTTTGCAATCGTTGATGAAGCTGACTCTATCTTGATTGATGAATCAAGGACTCCACTTATCATCTCTGGTGGTTCTGGAACTACTGCTTCTTCCTATATCGCAGCAGATACTGCCGTCAAACGTTTACGCCGTGGCACTAAGGATGAAGTTACCGGTGAAACAACTGGTGATTATGTCATCGATGTTGAAAAGAAAACAGCTTCTTTAACCAATCAAGGTATGAAGAAGATTGAAAAGATGTTCGGAATCGAAAATCTTTTTGATGCTCAATGGCAAGATTTAACTCACCGTGTTCAACAAGCACTTAAAGCTAACTTCATCATGAAGAAAGATATCGAATACATGGTCAAGGATAATGAAATCCTTCTCATCGATTCATTCACTGGCCGTGTCATGAAGGGTAGAGAATATTCTGATGGTTTACAACAAGCTTTGGAAGCAAAGGAACATGTTGAAATCAAACCAGAAACTGTCACCCTTGCAACTATCACCTATCAGAACTTCTTCCGTTTATATGATAAGCTCTCAGGTATGACTGGTACTGCAAAGACCGAAGAAGAAGAATTCCGTAAGGTCTACAATATGCGTGTTGTTCCGATTCCAACCAATAGACCAATTCAACGTTTTGATGATAAAGATCTCATCTTCGGAAATGAAAAAGCTAAGTATCAAGCAATCGCTGAAGAAGTCAAAGAAAGACATTCTAAAGGACAACCAATCCTTATCGGTACTCCTTCTGTTGAAAAATCAGAAATTGTCGATAAGCTTTTAACTGAAATGGAAGTTCCACATGAAGTTTTAAATGCTAAGAACCACGAAAGAGAAGCTCACATCATTGAAAAAGCTGGTCAAAAAGGTGCTGTTACAATCGCAACCAATATGGCAGGCCGTGGTACTGATATCAAATTGGGAGAAGGTGTCAAAGAACTCGGTGGTCTTGCAGTTCTTGCAACCGAAAGAAATGAATCAAGACGTATCGATAACCAGTTGAAAGGTCGTTCTGGCCGTCAAGGAGATCCTGGTTATTCTCGTTTCTATGTTTCCTTTGAAGATGAATTATTTATCCGTTTCGCTTCCAAATCAACCAAAAATCTTTATGAAAAATTAGGTGATGATGCTCTTGAATCAACAATGATGTCAAATGCTATCACCACAGCTCAAAAGAGAGTTGAAGGACAAAACTTCGATACTCGTAAGCAACTTCTCAACTACGATGATGTTCTCTCTCGTCAAAGAAAAATCATGTATGAAAGAAGAGATAAGATTCTCTATTCCAAAAGTGTCTCTGAAACCATTCCTTCATATTTCGATTTAGCTGCTAAATATATCTCTAAGAAATCTCTTGTTCAAAAAGATCAAGAACAAGTCATCGATAGCAAGAAGCTTTTAGAATCAACTTGTGCAACTTTAGCTCTTGGTACTGATGAACTCAATCTCTCCGCATTAGAAGGTGCATCTTATCAAGATGCATACGAACTTCTTTCTGCTTATCTCCTTAAGCTTTACAACCAACGCAGCAAGGATTGGAAAGAAGATATGAGAAACTTTGCTGAAAAGACAGTCACTCTTGATTGCATCGATAGACTTTGGACAAAGCACATCGATCAAATGAGCAAATTAAGAGAAGCTATCTGGCTTAGATCCTATGCCCAAACTGATCCTCTTCAAGCATATACCAATGAAGGTTTCGATATGTTCAACACTATGAATGACAACATCGCAATCGATGCTGTTAAGACTCTTCTTCATGTTCAATTCAGAGTTCAACCTCAACAACAAGTCAAAGTAGCTCCTACACCAGTTGCTGAAGTAAACCCAGTTGAAGCTGTTGAAACTAAACAAGCTGAAGAAAAGCCAGTTGAAGAAAAGAAAGATGAAAAATTGACTTCTGTCGGTGTCAATGATGATGGACAAGAAATCGTCACCAATGTCACTCCAGATGATGATGGCATCGATCGTTCTAATCCAACTTCCAAATTGAGCTAAATCATTCAAGAAAGGAGGCCTTACAATGAAAGAATTATTCGAATTAAATAACAGCTATGATTCATTGCTTTCACGTTTAAATGAATTGCAAGGCTGTCTTGATATTGAAGATTTAAAAAAACAAGCCACAGAATTATATAAAGAAACAGAAGATCCTAGTTTTTGGAAAAATCCTTCCAGAGCTAAAGATATAAATAGACGTTTATCAGATTGTAATCACAAAGTCGAAACAATAGAAAGCTTCCAAAAGAAGCTTTCTAGCTGTTTAGAATCATTGGAATTTCTCAAATTAGAAAAAGATCCAGACATTTTTAAAGATGCTGATGAATCCCTTGTATCTCTTACAAAGGAATTTGATACCTTTGAAAAAGAATTGTTCTATTCTGGTAATTACGATCATTTAAACGCAATTCTAGAATTCCATCCAGGAGCTGGCGGTACTGAAGCTCATGACTGGGCTTCAATGCTTCTTAGAATGTATGAAAGATACTGCGAATACGCAGGCTACACATTCAAAGTCTTAGACTTAATTCCTGGTGAAGAAGCTGGTATTTCTTCTTGTACTCTTTTAATTCAAGGAAAGATGGCTTTTGGAAATTTACGCTCAGAAAACGGTGTTCATAGACTTGTTAGAAATTCACCATTCGATGCTGATGGAGCTAGACATACATCATTTGCTTCTGTCAGTGTCATTCCTGAAATTGATGATTCTATCGATATTCAAATCAATCCTAGCGATTTGAGAATCGATACTTATCACAGTTCTGGTGCCGGTGGTCAAAATGTCAACAAGACCGAATCTGCTGTTCGTATCACTCACATTCCAACAGGAATTGTTGTCTCATGTCAAGTCGAAAGAGATCAATTAGCTAACAAGGAAACTTGTATGGCAGAACTCAAATCAAAGCTTTTCCAACTCGAACTCAAGAAAAGAGAAGAAGAGCTTCAAAAAGTATCTGGTGTTAAAAAAGATATTTCTTTTTCAAGTCAAATTCGTTCCTATGTCTTCTCTCCTTATCAATTAGTCAAAGATTTGAGAAGTGAATACTCAGAGAACGCGATTCAACCAGTCATGGATGGAAATATTCAAAACTTCATCGATGCTTATTTAAGATGGGATTTTAAACAATCTCATAAAGTCAAAAATTAGAGAAAGGATTATTTAATATGAAGGAAAAGGTGAAATCTTTTTTCAATGACCAATGGAAAACTATAAAACGTGAGTTCACCAGTGAGCCTTTACATAAAATGATCAAGAATATGGCACTGGTGATAATCGGTGCTTTTCTTTTAGCCTTAGGAACTGAATTTTTCTTCGTTCCTCTCAATATCATCGGCGGTGGTGTTTCTTCCCTTGCTCTCATCTTCAATTCCATTCCAGGAATGAATAAAATATCGGTAGAAACATACATTCTTATCATCAACTGGGCTTTCTTTTTTATCGGATTAGTCACACTGGGATTAAAATATTCATTAAAAACATTGATAGTTACTATCGCATATCCGTTATTTGTTCTTTTGATAGATTTTATCATCAAATTTATCTCTAATAACTATTTTAATCTCAATGTCGCTCAGGTGACTGGATTCACGATGGGAAATGTGACTATCGATGATAATAGCGCTAAAGCAATCACCTATATAGTCGGTGCTGTCTTAGGATCATTTTTAAATGGGGTTGGTGTCGCATTAGCTTTAGCCGGAGGTGGATCAAGCGGTGGAACAGATGTCATCGTTTTATTGTTCCATAAATATTTCCATCTTGCTGTTGGAACTGGTTCTTTCATCGTCGATTTTTCTGTCATTTTGATCGGTTTCTTTATCAATTCGATGAATTTACTTCCAACGCTTGTCGGTGTCATGGCTGCTTTCTTAGTCTCAGTGACACTAGATAAGGTATATCTGAGTCGTTCTCAATACTACATGGCTTTCATCGTTTCTAAAAAATGGCAAGAAATCAACGATTATATCTTAGAAAAAGTAGGTAGAGGAACAACTATCATCAAAGCTCAAGGTGGTTTTTCAGGAGTTGATACAATGCTTCTTGAGGTTTGTTTTGATCAACATGACTATTTCCAAATTGAATCGATAATCAATGGCATCGATCCTAACGCCTTTGTAACTGTTATGAGAACTCAAGAAATTGTCGGATACGGATTCACAAGGGATACTCCTGAAAGTGAAGCTAAAGATATCGCTTTATCACCTGATGAAGCTGAAAAGATCATTTTAAAAGCTAGAAAAAAGAAAGAAAAAGAATTAGAAAAACAAATTGAAAAGGAGAACGATTGATATGGATGAAAGATTGATTGAAAATTACGCAGAACTCATCGTAAGAGAAGGTGCTAATGTTCAGAAAAACCAATATGTAGTCATCAGAACTGGTGTTTACGAAGAAGAATTTGCAAGCATTGTCGCTAGAAAGTGTTATGAAGCAGGTGCTAAAAGAGTCTTTATGAGATGGGAATCTAGCAAACTCAATCAAGTTGATTTATTGTACGCTGATGAAGAAGATTTAAAGCATGTCTTCTATTTTGAAGAGATGGAAAGCAAATTCATGCTCGATGAACTTCCAACATTGATCTGGTTAGATGGTGAAGATCCAGATGGCTTAAAAGGAATCGATGCATCAAAAGCTGCAAGAATCAGAAGAGCTAGATATATGGTCACCGGAAAATATAGAGAAGCAAGCGAAAACCATCATGCTTGGGTAATCGCTGGTGTTCCTTCTCTTCCATGGGCTAAGAAAGTATTTCCAAATTTAAGCGATGAAGAAGCTATTGAAAAACTTTGGGAAGCAATTTTAAAAACCTCAAGAGCCTATGAAGGAGATCCGATCAAAAATTGGAAAGAACACGATGAAGATTTAAAAAATAGATGCAAATATTTGAATTCTTTAAATCTTAAGAAATTGAAATATAAATCCAGCAATGGAACTGATTTAGAAGTCGGATTGATTCCAGGTGTCAGATTCGCAGCAGGAAGTGAAAAAACACTTGAAGGAAATGTTTTCTCACCAAATATTCCAACTGAAGAATGCTTCACCTCTCCGATGAAAGGAGAAGCTGAAGGTATTGTTTATTCGACAAAACCACTTTCTTATCAAGGACAATTGATCGAAGATTTCTCAGTCAGATTCCATGAAGGAAAAGCTGTTGAAGTAAATGCAAGAGTTGGCGAAGAAGCTCTTCGTTCAATTCTAACTCTTGATAATGGTTCTTCATATTTAGGAGAATGCGCTCTTGTACCATTCCATTCACCTATCAATGATACTGGAATTTTATTCTTCAATACTCTCTATGATGAAAATGCAGCCTGCCATTTAGCTTTAGGAACTGGTTTCCCCGAATTATATCCGGACTATGAAAAATATACTGATGATGAAATCAGAAGTTTTGGAATCAATAAATCTCTCTCTCATGTCGACTTTATGATCGGAAGCGAAGACCTTGATATTACCGGTATCACCCTTGATGGAAAAGAAATAAAAATATTCCACAATGGTGATTGGGCATTTTAAAACAACTTAAAATCTAGATTTTAAAGTTATCTCATTTCTTCTTGCTAGGTAAGAATAATAAGAGATAGAAGATAAAGACAACACATGAAAGTCCTAGTTGAACAAAGCCACCAAGCGATATTGTGACATTAGTCTTTGTTTGATAGGTGAAAACAATCATCAAAATATCGAATAATATCTTAGCTATGAATAATGCGTAATAAATACGATTGTTTATTTTCTTTCTACTATCTTGAGAGAAAAGCGCGACAATACCATTGACAACACAAAGACAACTAGCCGCTATTCCTAAGATATTCATCATTGAAGAATAATAGAGCATGTCAGCTCTATCTTGGATATATGCAAGAGATGCAAAACCAGATATTAATGCAATGTCATTTTTCATCACAGTCTTGAATGTTGGAACTAGATAAAAAAGAATCAAAACAACACTCATAAATATTGTGAATAAATATGGTCTGTTCTTTTCATCTAAGATCTTTTTAAATTTATTTTCTTCTTCCATATAGCACCTCAATAAAGATGACATAATTATAATTTCTTTAGAAGCAAAAATAAATAACAAGCATTTATTTATTGTTTGAACTACAACATTTTTTCATTCATTCAGTTTTATAAGAGAATAAGATATAATATCACTATGAAAAATACAAAAATAAACCACGGTCTAAGTTTTAGACTTACTAAATTTGTTGAAGGCCTTCTCTTAGGCTTTTTATACTTGCTTCCATTTCTTGATACTCAAAGATTAAGAGAGATGTTTGAAGATAAAGAAGACCAGTTTTTACCATATAGTAAAAGAATTAATTCCTATTTAGGTCAAAATATAACAACCCTACTTGGTGTTTTTATCGGTCTTTTATGTTTTTTTTACATCCCTATTACATCTTTGCTCAATATGATGGGAAAACCGATATATTTATTCTTGATGGCATTATCATCATTCTTCATCATCACAAATATCTATTTATTATTTAGAAATAATTATATCGAAGATAAAAAAGCATCTAAGATTATAACATTGATCATCTTATTCATATTAGGTTTAGCTATTCCATTCGCATTTAAATTTTTGAAGATAAACACAAAATTAGATGCTGCATTAAATTCAACAAATAATATTCTAATCTTCTCTGGTATTATGATTGTCGCTGGTATTTTATCGCAATATTCAGGATATTCCTTAGGATCTCTTTTAGCCATTTCTTCACTTTATCTATCTCTTTCAACTCCATTATATGATGTCATGAGACTTAAAGACATCAAATCATATTTAGTGTTTATAGTTGCTATTTTATTATCATACGGAATTGGTCTAACAATCGGATTCATCATCAAAGCAAGAAGAAAAACTGAAAAGAATCGTTCAGCATTTAATTTAGGTTTAACTATTTCAACTATGTATTTCTTCTATACAAACAACTTCAAAAATGCAACATATAATTTATCATTCCAAGATGAAAAAATTACCAATCAAATAAAGTTATTCTTAAGCTTAACAGCTATTGCTATTGGAATCATCATTTCCTTTGTTCTTACCATTCATAATTACAGATTCTTAAATAAAAAAGAAACTCAAGAATTAGAAAGAAATCAAAATTACAATATGACAATTTTAACTGATCGTTTAAAGAATAAAAATCAGGAGATCTTATGAGACTAGATAGATTTTTAAGTATGAACGGATTTGCTAGCCGTTCTGGAAGTAAGAAGATAATCAATCAACAAAGAGTGAAAGTAAATGGTGTTATAACCACTGTCAATGATATGCAAATATCTGGAAATGATATCATCACCGTCGATGATATCGAAGTTGAAAACATTCCTTATATCACTCTCATTTTAAATAAACCTGAAGGATATATGTGTTCAATGATCGATGAAAAATATCCTTCAGTCATGCATCTTATTCCTGAAAATTATCAAAAAAGAGTCAGAATGGTTGGAAGACTTGATGCTGATACTACCGGTCTTTTAATCTTGACAGACAATGGGGTTTTAAATTCAAGACTTGCCAATCCTAAATACGCTGTTGAAAAAACTTATGAAGTCACTGTCAATCATGTTTTAAAAGAAGATTTGATCGAAATATTTAAAGCTGGAAATATCGATCTAGGAAGGGATGAATTCTCATCAAGTGCCAAGCTTGTCATTCACGATGATTACCACGCAAGCTTAACCATTCATGAAGGTAAATACCACGAAGTTAAAAGATTATTTAAAAGATTCGATTATGAAGTTCTAAATCTTAAAAGAGTCAAATTCGGTCCATTAGAATTAGGTGATATTCCTCTTGGAGAATATCGAAGAATTGATGAAGAAGAATATCAAGCACTCTTAGATATCACTAATATGAAGAAAGAAGAACAATTATGACAATATGTCCAAAATGTGGAAAAGAAAACACCTCTAGTTTTGTCGATACTAAAGATAACACTCATGGCTTTCACTGCGATGATTGCAATCTAGATTTTGGTGTTGATGATGGTAAGAAATTAAAAAAATATGAAGACTCATCAGTTGAATTCTTTTATCGAAAAAAAGAAAAAGATAACACGATAAAAGAAGTGTTGATTAAAAAGAAAGATGATTCAAAATTTGATCTTATCCTCACCATCATTAAAAACAATCAAAAAACAGTTTCAGAACCGATTGATTTCACATCCTATATTGATCAATTCAAGAAGTTATTATTCGAAAATCTTTTTATCTTAGATTGGGATGACTCAACTTCAAAAACTAGTACAACCGGTGAATTTGAATCTTATGAATTGGATATCAAATTTAAATTCGGACTTCTTCCTCCAATTAAAAAAGATGGAATAAACGCTTTTCCACCTTATGAAATTGCCTTAGAGAGAATATTATTCTCTTTGTTTGAGGGAATGATCTGATACAAGCCTCGAAAGAGGCTTTTTTAAATTTCAAAAAGACCTAGATATACAAATATCTAGGTCCCATAAAGTTGATGGAATAAAAGGAATCTTCTCTTAACATCCCTTTTCGTCTCAACTAGTATCACATAGTCAAGACACAATGCATTGTGTATCTGCACATATCGTACCTGATAAATCTACTAGAAACAAATGCATCTAATACCTTCTAAACTGTACTGCTTACCGGAATACATCTCTACTACACTTTTCGCTTCCCATATTCAACCAAACTCTCTCAGCAGAATCATCCCGTAAATATAGGGTTCGAAAAGACCTTCCCGGCAAAAGAGGGGTACTCGTCCCATATCGTATCGACTATATATCATTGGCCGATGATAATCTGGATATTAAACTGAGAATCTATAATTAGATATCCCGAGAATTGTTGATAATTTTAGAAACTGTATTCAGAACAAAGCTTTTCAAATCCAACAACAGCATTTTCTTCATCTACACCATCTAACACGATAGTAAGAGTTTCGCCTTGTGTGACTGGAGATAAAGCAAAGACATTCATAATGGACTTAAGATCGCACTCTTCACCATTGTCCAACTTCATAGTGACATTGCACTTATGATGATTAGCTTCTTCAACGAGTTCAGCGCTAGATCTAGAGGTTAACCCATTTAGGCTTTTAACAGTGATTTTGTATTCTTTCATGATGTTTCCTCTTTTCAATTATATTATATGAAAAAAAGTAAGCGTTTACAATAGACATCTAATATTTTTCTTTTTGATATCAAATAGTAAAAGCTGTTTGTTTTTCAACATATAAAGAATATCACAAAACACATATAAAATGGAAACGATTTCTTTATTTTTTGTTTATTTTTTTCTTGACACCTTTTACTTTTAGTAACTAATCAATCATTGTCTAATAAATATGAATAAAACTAGCTATTTATTAATCATCTCACTAAAAACAATCGCTTTTTGTTTTCTTATACATATTAGTGTTATAATAAATTAGTTTTCGAAACAAACGAGGGAAATTAATATGCAAAAAGTTAGAAAAGCTGTCATACCTGCTGCAGGACTTGGAACCCGTTTTCTTCCTGCGACAAAAGCACTTCCAAAAGAAATGCTTCCAATCATTGATACACCAAACATTCAATACATCGTTGGTGAAGCAGTTAAAGCTGGTATCACTGATATTCTTTTGATTATCTCCGGTTCTAAAAAAGCTATCGAAGATTATTTCGATGTCAATGCTGAACTTGAAATGAGATTAAAAGATTCTAAAAAAGATGAAGAAGCCCAAATGATTCGTGATATCGCTAATATGGCAAATATCACCTTTGTTCATCAAAAAGAACCAAAAGGACTTGGTGATGCTGTCTTATGTGCCAAAGGATTTGCAGCTGGAGAACCAATCGCAGTTCTTTTAGGTGATGATCTCATCACTGATGATGTCAAACCAGCTATTGGAGAACTCATCGAGGCCTATGAAAGAACAAATGGTGGAACTCAACTTGGATGTAAAGAAGTTCCTGATGAATTATTGAAGAAATATGGTGTTGTCAAACCACTTGCAAAACCTGAAGGAACTAACTTCCAAGTTTGTGATATGGTAGAAAAACCAAAGACAAAGGAATTAGCACCTTCCAATATCGCAGTACTCGGTAGATATGTCTTACCACCACAAATTTTCGATATTCTTGAACATACAAAACCAGGAGTCGGTGGTGAAATCCAACTCACCGATGCCATTAAAGCATCTATGGAAGTCAATCCTTGCTATGCTTGTGTCTTCACTGGTGAACGCTATGATATCGGAAATAAATTTGGATATATCAAAGCTATTATCGACTTTGCCTTAAAGAGAGATGATCTCAAAGATGAAGTCATGGATTATTTAAAGAAAATAGTAAAGTAAATTTAATTCTCTTATAAGGAGTGTCGTCATTATGGAAAATGAAAATCAGCCACAAAAGAAAATAATGTTGACTGGAGATAGACCAACTGGAAAATTACATCTTGGTCACTATGTTGGGTCACTGAGAAGAAGAGTCGAACTTCAAAATGAAGGTGGATTCGATGAGATGTATGTCATGATTGCAGATACTCAAGCCTTGACAGATAATTTTGGAGTCCCACAAAAAGTTAGAGATAACATCATTGAAGTCGCTTTAGATTATTTATCTGTCGGATTAGATCCAAGCAAAGTGACTATCTTTGTTCAAAGTAGAGTTCCTGAGCTTTTTGAACTCACATGTTATTATCTAGATTTAGTTACTCTTTCAAGACTTGAAAGAAATCCAACTGTTAAAAATGAAATTCAACTCAGACAATTTGGAGAATCCATTCCAGCAGGATTTTTAACCTATCCAGTCAGTCAAGCAGCTGATATCACAGCCTTTGATGCCACTATCGTTCCTGTCGGTGAAGATCAAGAACCGATGATTGAACAATGCAATGAGATAGTAAGAAAATTCAATTCATTATACGGAGATACTCTTGTTCCGACTAAAATTATGGAACCAGAAAATGAAGTTTGTAAAAGACTTCCAGGAACCGATGGAAAAGCAAAGATGAGTAAGTCCCTTGGTAACTGCATCTACTTAAGTGATGATGAAGATACTGTGAACAAAAAAGTTAAAACAATGTTCACCGATCCAACTCACTTAAAAATTGAAGATCCTGGACACACTGAAAACAATCCTGTCTTCATCTATTTATCAGCTTTTGTCACTGATGAGCATTTCAAAAAATATTGGCCAGAATATAAAAATCTAGATGAGTTAAAAGCTCACTATGAAAGAGGTGGCTTAGGCGATGTTCAAGTCAAGAATTTCTTAGCCAAAGTATTGAACGATATTTTAACTCCAATCAGAGAGAGAAGAAGAATCTACGAACAAGATATTCCAGGCGTATATAAAATATTAGAAGAAGGATCTAAGAGGGCTGAAGAACGTGCAAGTCAAACCCTTGCAAGAGTGAGGCGTTCTCTTGGAATCAGATATTTTGAAGATAAGAAGCTCATTGAAAAACAAGCTAAAGCATATAAGAAAAAAATCGCTCAAGAAGATGCTTTAAAAGCCTATAAAGAAAAGCAAAAAAATAAGTAATTTAAAATCCAAGCCTAAATCATAAAGCTTGGATTTTTTATTGAAAACTTATTTTAAATTTTTAAAAATGGATAATTAAACTAAGGATGTATATTTTTTATAACCGGATTTATCACCAACTTCTTTTACAGTAACTCCACTTCCATAATCAAATGATAATTTAGCACTAGAAGTAGATGTTATAGTACCAGAAATATTTGAAGAAGTATCTCCATAATTCAACTTCATATCTTCATTATAACCAATAGATGTAATACCTTTATTAGTATTGAAGATGGCTGCATATTCTAACTTAGAAGAAGAATCAATAGAAACATTCTTCATTAAACTTAAACCAATATTAAGCGATTGATTACCACTTGTATCAATATCAGCATTTTTTAACTTATCAAATTCACTATTGATTTTACTTCCATCAAGAGAATAAGAATAGGAATAGGTATCATTACCATGGCTCTTGAATGTTCCTTCAGATTCCATATTGATGAAGGAAGATTCAAATTTAGTATAGCTTTCAACATCAACATCACTTGATTTAACAAGTGGTAATTGACTATTTGCAAATGGACTATCAATATAATATTTACCATTGCCGGAGTTGAATGGTGAAGTAACATAGTTCTTATTGATAGATTTAAGCAATGCTAAAACATTCTCGTTGGATAAATCTAAATATAAAGCTGACTTATCGAAATAGGCGTTGACTTCATACTTTTTCTTTTCTAACTTACCTGATAATGTACCAGAAGCCATACTGATAAGACTTGCATCAACTTCATAATTGTATTCAAGACTGAATTCAAGTCCCATATAGCCCTTGATATCATCGGCATTATTTGAAGTTAATCCTTTAATAGCAAAAGTAGCAGATAAATCGGTCAATTTGAAAGAAAATTTGGCAACTGTAGAGCTAGTTTCACCATCTTTAGCGGAAACATCAGCATCTAATGTGAATGAAACATTAGAAAAAGAGAATTGGAAAGCATCACTTGAACTGTTATCAGAAGCAACACTAGCATCATATGATTGCTTGAATTTTGCTTTTCCTTCTTCAGCTGTGATTTCAGTTCCTTTATTTGGCAAAGCGACTGGGCTTGAATTGTTGTTACAACTAGTTAACATCATCGGAATTAAGAATAATATTGATATATTTTGTTTTTTCATTTATGGTATCTCCTTTTTTTATAAGATTAATTTTAAACTTTATTATTCAAAAGTCAACTAAAAATTTAATATTTTCAATTGAAACTATTTTAGATGTTAATCGACAATTTTTTCTCAATTCAAAAGATTATCGCTCTTAATAACATATAATTTATTATAATGATAGTAACTCTCATCTAGGATTAGAGTTTTAGGAGGAACTTATGGATGATAAATTGATTCCGATAGGTAAAATGGCAGAAATAAATCGTATTACCATAGCAACACTGAGACTATATGATGAGATGAACCTATTAAAACCTCATTATATCGATCCAGTTTCTAAGTATAGATATTACACAATAGAACAAAACGCAAGACTTGATCTTATCGCTTATATGAAAGATTTAGGTATGAGCTTAAAAGAAATTCAAGGAGTTCTTAAAAAAGAAAATATTGATGAAATAGAAGCTATTCTCTCAATGAAAAAAGAACAGATATATCAAGATATCAAAAAATTGAAAAATAGACTGCATTTCATCGATGATTCGATTATGAAAATTGAAAGATATAGAAAATCACCTCTTACAGGTGTTTGTTCATTAGAATATATACAACAACGTTATATTTATAGCATTGATTGTCCATATGATTTTTATGAATATGGAATTTCAGAATACGAAAAAGATTTAACATTTCTTAAAAACCATCTTTTTGATATCGGAATAGATCATCTATATTCATACCATGTCGGAACTTCAATTTTACAAAATGATTTTATCAATTCAAAATTGAAAGCAGATAAGATATTTATCTTCTCTGATCATAAGATTGAAAAACTAACTTTAGATAAAATTGAAGCTAATATGTTTGCTACAATATACGCATCTTCATTTGATGAAGAGGCGACTAATATCAAAAAGCTATCTGATTATTGCAAAGCAAATAACTACAATATCTGCGGTGATTATCTCTGTGAAGAAATCACTGAATTCAACATTTTTGATGAGTCAAAAAGAAACATGTTCTTAAGGCTTCAAGTTCCTATCAAATTTTCATTTTAATCATTGACTCTTATCTTAGAATAGACTTTAAAATGTAAGAACAAATAAAGGAGCTTTTAATTAATGAGAAAGATTAGAATCGTTCAGTATGGTTGTGGTAAGATGTCAAAGTATACAATCCGCTATGCTTACGAACACGGAGCAGAAATTGTTGGTGCTATTGATGTCAATCCAGATGTCATCGGTATGGATGTTGGTGATTTTGCAGAACTCGGTGTAAAAACAGGCGTCATCATCGAGAAAGATGCCGATAAAGTCTTAGATAGTTGTGATGCTGATGTCGCTATTGTCACTTTATTCTCATTCATCAAAGATATCTATCCAATGGTTGAAAAATGTGTGACAAGAGGTATCAATGTCATCACTACTTGTGAAGAAGCCATTTATCCATTTACAACAGCAGCTGCCGACACATTTAAGTTAGATAAGCTTGCAAAGGAACATGGCTGTACAATCACAGGTGCTGGTATGCAAGATATCTTCTGGATCAATATGGTTGCTCTTGCAATGGCAGGTGCTAATAAAGTCACTAAGGTCAAAGGTGCTTATTCATATAATGTCGATGAATATGGTATGGCACTTGCAAAGGCTCATGGTGTCGATTTGACTAAAGATGAATTTGAAAAACAAATCGCCCATCCAACTGTCTTTGAAGCTAGTTATGCCTATAATTCAGTCGAAGCCTTAGCTCATAAACTCCATCTTACTATCACTGATATCAAACAAGAACATGTTCCATGTGTTTTAGATCATGATATTTATTCTTCAACAATGGGAAAGACAATTGAAGCTGGAAAAGTCATCGGTATGTCTGCAGTTGTCACTGCTAAAACACTTCAAGGAATCACTATTGAAGAAGAAACCATCGGAAAAGTATACGGCAAAGATGATGGTGATATGTGTGATTGGCAGATTGAAGGTGAACCGAATATCGAATATCATGTTGTCAAACCAAATACTGTTGCTCACACTTGTGCAACAATTGTCAATCGTATTCCAACCCTAATCAACGCTCCAGCTGGCTACATTCCATGTGATCAACTTGATACACTTAGCTATCTTCCATATCCAATGGAATTCTATATTGATTAATAAAGATTAAACGAAAATAAGTGTTGTTAATATCAAACCAAAATTTGATATGGACAACACTTTTAATTTTGACAAACATCATTTATCAATGAAATAAATCGTTCAATCACTTCTTTTGTATCTTTCTGATTCAAATAATAATGTCCAGCATCTTTTTGAACGTGAATTTCTAAATTATGATTTTTCTTCAGATATTTTAATGATCGTTGTTGAACTAATTCGTCCTTACCTGAATGAAAACAAATACATGGAGCAGATATTTCGCAAATTACTTTCCTTGTCTCTTTCATCAATTTGAAAAGGTCGAGAAATCTAGGTATCCAGCCTATATATACAAATGGATTTTTCGAAGTTTCAATACAACAATTATCTTTGAAACAATGTGTTATCTCATCATATTTTTCTGGATTTCCAAAAGCGCATTTCAGACATTGTTTGATAGTCATAAATCCTAATTTAGGTCTCAAAGGAACATTCAAAAGAAATAACGAATTGATCAAACTCTTATCATTAACACTTTCTAACATTCCTAAAAGACATCCCATAGAATGACCAACATATATCACCTTTTGATTTTTCTCTTTTAAAGAAACCAAAAGAGAATGAATTTGTTCTTTCCATTTTTTTAGTGATGTATGAGAAAAATCACTTGCTTTCTTGCCGTGTCCATCTAAAACAACAGATATATAAGAAATATCTTTTGGAACCAATGGATAAAAATCTTTAAAACGATAGGGACTACCAATGATTCCATGAACAAATACGATAGTAATCTTTGCACTTTCTACAATATGATATTCCGTTTCCATATCTATATTATAAATTTAATTTCTACTATCACCAATGATATTTGACGAAAATTATACAAATAATAGCAATATGCCTAACATTTGAAAACATGCCTCAATAATTTTTAATATCCTATTTTTTCAGTCGAACTAACTCTTTCATTAGCTTTCCATGATAAGTGCAATGTTTTCCTGCAAGAATCAACCATTGCATATGTTATAAGCGTCCCTTTAATAATAAATTTTTTTAGACTCAAATCAGCTTCCATTGAAGAGGTATCATCTTCACTTAAAATTCTAACTCCCGGTTGTAATTCATAACTTTCATTATAGTTATTTGATTTTGTAGGGCTTGCCATCCACGAACATTTGTTGTTATAAAAATCAAATGTATTAGATATATCCTGTCCAGTTGTTGCAACTTGAAATCCATATTCATAACTGATATTAGCACCAACTTTAGTTCCATCAAACCCTAAATTTCCACTTAGTACACATTGTTCAGTGACATCAGAATGAAGAAAGGTAGCATCCATAATTTCATCACTAGATGAAATTATGGGTTGATATTTTTTGATTCTAAATCCCTCTTCAGCACCGACAATATAGGTTGCAGTTATATCATATATACCGCGTCTTTTTCCATTTTTATCAAGATATTTTTGACCTTGCTTAACTTCTGAATTTATTTTATATGAACACATCCTTCTTTTAGAAATTAAACCATACAACAAATTATAGCAAGTAGCATTTCCTAAAACATATTCTTCATTTTCTTCCGCATCCTCTTTATCTTTAGAATCACCAATTTGTTTTAAAATCTCTTCGATAATCTTAGTAATCCATTCAATAACATCTTCAACATTAATACTATTTTCAGCTGTATATACATACTGATTTATTTCTTCTTTTGAAAGATTATCAAGTTTTTCTTGTTCTTCAACAAATGAAACTGTATATGAATTTATTTTGATTTCATCTTTATCTTGATACAAGAATGTTCCATAAGTATTACTGGTATTTAAAAAATTTAATTCTCCATTTGAAACATCAACAACTTTAGTTATATCAGACATTTTCACATTCTTATCATTGATGATTATTGAACCTCCATTTTTCAAATAATCAGTAACATTGTTTTTCTCTAATGATACTAATTCACTCTCATCTACAATATAACATGAAACATCATCAGATAATGTATA
>CAVEQA010000023.1:6687-17689 GCA_963617725.1 Paludibacteraceae bacterium | reverse complement strand
CTATTGAATTATATAATGTTTTGGATTTATTATCAGCAAGCGAGTATCTATATGACCTCTTACAAGATAAAAAACAATATGAACATTTAAATGATGATGCGTTAGATTTAAATCCAGTTGTCACTTTAAAAAGAGAATTGATGAACGATATTCTTCCTGATTTTACAATTTCATCTACAGCTTCTTACAAATTAAAAGATATTCGTTCTCGTAAAACTGAATTAGAAAGAAATCTTTCTTCTATTATGGGGAGATATAAAAATAAATATTCTTCCTATTTAGCTAGTGAAACTCTTGCTTTAAAAGGTGATGAAGAAACTTTAGTGGTAAAAGTTCAATATAAAAATTTTGTTAAGGGCACAATTATTTCTTATTCTTCTACAGGTGAAACTGCTTTTATGGTGCCTTATGAAGTTTTGGATTTGAGAAATCAATTGAAAGGCGTTATTGACGAAGAAAATCAGGAAATCAATAAGATATTAGCTGATTTATCTTTAAAGTGTTCTAAATATTTAAAATCGATGAGAAGAGATTATGAAATAATAATGAACTTTGATCGATATTTAGCCGCAGTTAAATACGGTAATTCCTATCAAGGTGTTATATCAGTTCTATCTGATGATGAATTTGTTTTAAAAGACATTTTCCATCCACTTTTAAAAGCAAATAAAGTAGTTACTAATTCGATAACTTTAGGCAATGATGAACCAAAATGTTTAGTCATCACTGGTCCAAATGCAGGTGGCAAATCAATTTTTATAAAAGCATGTGGACTTGCAATAAATATGGATAAATTAGGATTATTAGTTCCTTGTAAAGAAATGGCTAAAATCCCATTCATTGATGAGGTATATTTTTTGGGTGGCGATAATCAATCTGTTTTAGATAATCTTTCAACATTTTCATCTCATTTAGTTGGTATAAAAGATATCACAGAAAATGCAACTAAAAACTCTTTTGTTATCATTGATGAAGTCGGGGAAGGGACTTCTCCAAAAGATGGTGAAGCCTTAGGTGTTGCTCTTTTAAAATATTTTGAAAAATTAGGTTGTTTTACAATGCTGACATCTCATTTTGATGGACTTAAATTTTATGCTACAGAAGATAAGAAAACCATTACTGGTGCTATGGAATTTAATTCAAATACTTTAACTCCTACATATAGATTATTGTTGCATACTACTGGTAAATCATATGGTATTTTACTTGCAAAAAATATCGGGTTAAAAAATGAAATCATCAATGATGCTATTGAGTTTCAAAAACAAAGACAAGGTCAAGATGTTGAATCTTTGATGGAAAAATTAACTGAACAACAAGCGGAAAATGAAAAGATTCAAAGACAGCTTCTTTCTAAAAAACATGAATTAGATAGAGCTTTAAACAAACGCGAACAAGCAATTAAAGCACTAAATGATGAAAGAAGTAGCATTCATCAAAAAGCTCAAGATAAAATACAAAAATTGGTCGACCAAAAAATCAAGGAGATGGATGAGATTTGGAAGAGTGAAAAAGACACCAAAAATTATAACGATTTTTCTAAAGCAAAAGGTGAAATCAACAAGATGAGAGAAGTTACTTCTCCATCTCTTGTTGGAAAAGGCGAAACTGAATTAACAGATGTTAAAGTTGGTGATTTATTAGAAGATGAAGATGGAAGAAAAGTCACAGTTCTTGAAGTTAAGAAAAAAGAAGTTCTTCTTGATATGGATGGCTTGAAATTTAGACGTGCAATCAAAGGTCTAAAAAAATATACATTACGTCCTTCAGATATTAAGAAGAAGAAAAACGAAAATCATTTTGACGATATTATCGATTTGAAACTTGATAATTCTAGGGGAATGGAACTCAATATTATCGGCATGCATGTTGATGAAGCGATGAGAGAAGTTGTATCATTTATAGATCACGCAAGAATCAAAAAACTTACTACTGTTAGAATAGTTCATGGTATGGGTTCTTTTGCTTTGAAAAATGCAGTGTGGAAGTATTTAGGAAATCATAAACAATTTGTTAAAGAATATCGCTTAGGTGGGGAAGGAGAAGGTGGCCTTGGTGCTACTATTGTAACTTTAAACTGATGGAATACGCTTATGAAAAGTATCCGGTTTTAGCTCAAAAAATTGCTCTATTACCTGATAAACCAGGCTCTTATCAAATGAAAGATGAGAATGGGACTATCATATATGTAGGGAAAGCTAAATCCCTATTGAAACGTGTCAAACAATATTTTACTAGGCCACAAGCTGGCAAGGTTTTTCGTATGGTCTTAGAAATAAGAGATTTCGATATCATTGAAACGCAAAGCGAAAAAGAAGCCCTTTTATTAGAAATATCTTTAATCCATAAATATTATCCTAAATATAACATTATGTTGATGGATGACAAAAGTTATCCTTATATAGCTTTGAAAAAGAAAGACGATCCATATTTAAAAATAGCTAGAAATGATAAAGAAAAAGGTTATTATTATTTTGGACCTTTCCCTAATTCTGGACAAGCTTATAAGATGATTGATTTGTTGAATAAGATTTATCCACTTAGGAAATGCAAAAATATTCCAAATAAGCCTTGTCTTTATTACCATATGGGTCAATGTTTAGCTCCATGTATTAACAAAATTGATGAAAAAGATTATTTAGATATTTCTCAAAATCTAAAAAGTTTTTTAAATGGCGATATAAATGGTGTTTATGGTGAAATAAAAACTAAGATGAAAAAAGCTAGCGAAAATTTAGAATTTGAAAAAGCTCAAGAATATAAAGAAATTCTTGATAGTATTTCAAACATTACCGCTAGTCAAAAGATTATTTTTGAAGATCATATCGATAGAGATGTCCTCGGATATTCTATTAGAGAAGGATATATATGTGTTGTTTTTCTTCTTTATAGAAAAGGTGTACTTCTTGGAAAAAAACAATATGTTGAAGAACTTGAAGACGATATTATTGAAACTTTAGAAAATATAATTATTCAATTTTATGAAAAACAATCTTCTCGTCCTAAAGAATTATTGGTTCCTGATAATCAACTTGTATCAATTTTAAAAGAGACATTAGGTTTTGATATCTTTTCTCCACAAAGAGGCAAAAAAAGAGATATTTTATCAATAGCTTTAGAAAATGCCAAACAAATGCTTGATCAACATTTTCAAACAGCACGAATTGAAGATGATAAACTCGCTTTACTTGAAGAATTAAAAGAAAAATTAAATTTAAGTAAAACTCCAACGGATATTGAATTATACGATAATTCTCATACAGCAGGATATGATTGTGTTGGCGCTATGGTTAAATACATAAATGGCGAAAAGGCTAGACAATTATACCGAAAATATAAAATTCAACAAGAAAATAAGCAAGATGATTTAGCTTCTATGAGAGAAGTCCTAACTCGTAGATTTACAAGATTGAAAGAAGAAAAACAAAAAATGCCAGATTTGATAATTCTTGATGGTGGATTTAATCAATGTGTCATAGGACTCGAAGTAAAAAAAGAATGTGGTGTAGATATTCCTATAGCAGGATTGGCTAAAAATGATAAACATGAGACTGACACTCTTATAAATGCTGATACTGGTGAAGAGATCAAGCTTGATAGAAAATCACCTCTGTTTTTTTTATTGATGAGAATGCAAGATGAAGTTCATCGCTTTGCAATCACTTATCATCGTGGAAAAAGAGAAAAATCAACATTCAAAACAATTTATGATGACATAGCTAAGATTGGTAAGAAGAGAAAAGATAAATTATTAGAGATTTATCCTACGATGGATTCACTTTATAGTGTAACTTTAGATGAACTTTCTCAAATTGTTCCAAAAGAAGCTGCTGAGGATATTCTAAATAAAAGGGATGCTTATTTTAAAGAGATTAAAGAAATTGAAAGTCAACATTTGAATAAAAGAGGAAATAAAAATGAAAAATAATCAATTGGAAAAGAAAAATTATATTCCGCTCTTAATTATATTTATAAGTTGTATTTTTATGCTGCTTATATTTTTAATTCCTTATTCTAGATATTCTTTACTTTCAAATCTTGATTCAAGTAGAAATGGTTCTTTAGCTTACTATTTATCATTTGTTTGTTCTATTGGAGAAATTGCTGTATTTGGAATCTTGATTGCTTTATGTGTTTTAGAATTATTCACTTCTAAATTATTTGCCTTTAGATTAGAGCTCACTTGTGATTTAATATTTTTATTCTTAGCTTATATTTTAGAAATCATTTATGTTATCTCATTTTCTTTCTTAAGTTCTTCCTTTAGTGGTATTCCTTATTTTGTTCCCTTTATTTGTTTTTCTGTTTTATTTATCTCATGTTTGATTTCTTCAATTTATTTTGTTTATATACCTTTTAAAAAAATAGAAAGAAATGCTGTTAAGATTGAAGAAAAATGGAATCAAATTGAAGAAGGAAATAAAAAAAGAAAAGAAATAGCATATAAAGATGAAATTAGTAATATTAATTCAAAAGAAGTAATGAGAGAATATTTGAGGAAAAAATATCAAAACGGTGAACTATCCAAAGAAAAATATCTTGAGTTTTTAATAGATTTAGATAGCAAAGAAGAGAAAAAAGAATTATAATTATCAAGTTTTCGGGACATAGCGCAGTTTGGTAGCGCACTTCCTTGGGGTGGAAGGGGTCGCGGGTTCAAATCCCGCTGTTCCGACCACTTGAATTTATAAAGGCTATCCATTTGGGTAGCTTTTTTTAATGAATATTTTGGTTATTATGCGCATTTTATATGATCTAATTTTTGTTAAATCAATCATTTTTATTGAACTAATTCACAATAACTTTTATTTTTGTATACTTTTGTAAAATAATTTTATTGGCATAATTTGATGTTTAGCGCTTCCATAATAATTTCTATTGAATTATTATGTTTTCTATATAAAAACTTAGTAAAATATTAGATGTCAGTTTATTGGAGGTATTACTAAATGTCTGACTTACTATTTGCAAATGATATTGGTTCCAATATCGCAAAAGCAATGTCATCCAACAATCTTTGGGTAAATATTGCTAAAACTATTATTTTTATTCTTGTAGGTTTCATTTTTACAAAAAAGAAACTTATCCCAGACAACACAGGAACTATTTTAACTAAGTTTGTCATGGCAATCTGTATTCCTTGCCTTGCATTTTGTTCCTTCATGTCTACTTTCACTGTTAGTGGTGCAATCGATGCTGTTTTCAACTTTGTCTTCGGTTTCATTCTCTACATCCTCTTCATTTTTGTCAGTAAGCTTCTCTTTATGTGGGTTCCTGATAAGAAGAAACGTGTCGTTCTCTCTGTCTTATTTGCATTCGGTTCTACAACATTCTTTGCTTATCCTTTAATTTCTTCTCTCTTTGGTAAGAATGCCGGTAACAATTTCAATGTTATGAATGTTGCCTATCGTGTTTTCTTATATTCTTACGCTTATGTTGCTATTCTTAATCTTAAGGATGAAGAAGAAAACGCTTCTTTAAAAGATGGTGAGCCATCTGCTAAACCTAAGACTGATATTAAGGCCATGATGAAGAAGGCTTTACTCAATCCTATCGTTATCGCAACATTTGCTGGTCTTATTCTTTGGTTATTACAAGCTATCCCAGGTTCTGATATGGTTCGTACTGATTGGCTTAGCACAAATGTTTCTGAAACTAAAGTTGCTTTCTGGAGAATTGATGTTACCTTACCTTGGATTTATCAACCAGCTAATACTTTAGGTGGACTTTCTTCTACAATTATTTTAGTCGCTATTGGTTGTACATTAGGTAAGACCAACTTCAAAGAAGCTATTGTTGATAAATATGCATGGATTTGGACAGGACTTAAAGTTGTCGTTGCCCCAGTCATCGTTTTAGTTCTTCTTTTCGCTATCCAAGGCATTGCTAATGCTACTGGTTTGTTAAAGACTGTTAATGGTGTCACTTATAATGTTTCTCAACTTGTTTCTATGAATACTGTTAATTCTGCTGTTATCACTTGGATGGTTCCACCTGCAACTGTCGCAGTTGGCTATTGTATCTCTTGTGATCAAGAAAAAGAAATGGCATCTCACATTTCATTAGTTTCAACTCTTGCAGCTGTTGTTGGCATCGTTGTTTGGGTTATCATCCTTACAGTTGTCGGCGCTTCAGGTTTCTTTGCTGCTTAATCAAATTAAAAAATATAAATAAAAGGTAAAATATTATGGAAAAGAAAATTATTTGTTTTGGTGTCCGCGATTATGAAAAACCATATTTTGAAGATTTAGGAAAGAAATATGGATATGAATTAGTTCTCAGTCCTGTTTATATCACCAATGATACTTGGGAACTTGCTAAGGGTTATGAAATTGTTATGGTTAGAGGCAATTGCATCCTTGATAGAGATCATATGAGGATGTTAAAAGATAATGGTTTAAAATATTATCTCACTAGAACAGCTGGTTATAATCACGTTGATGTTGCTGCTTGTAAAGAATTCGGAATTGAAACAGCCTTCGTTCCTGGTTATTCTCCAAATGCAATTTCTGAACTTGCTTTAACTCTTGCTATGATGCTTTTAAGAAATGCTGCATATGCTTGCGATAGAACTCATAACGGTCATTTCAATGTCACCAATCAAATGTTCTCCCGTGAAGTGAGAGGATGCACAGTTGGTATCATGGGTTGTGGTAGAATTGGTTGCACAACTGCAAACCTTTTCAAAGGTTTAGGCGCAAAAGTTATCGGTTATGATGTTTATCAATCCGATTATGCTAAATCTATCGTTGAATTCAAAGACATTGATGAATTTGTTAAAGAAGCTGATATTATTGTTTGCCACATGGCCTATATCAAGGGTAAGAATGATAAATTCATCAATGCTGATATGATTTCAAAGATGAAGAAGAATGCAATTATTGTCAATGTTGCTCGTGGTGAAGTTATGGATAACCAAGCTGCATTAGATGCAGTTAAAGATGGACATCTTGCTGGTCTTGGTCTTGACGTTATTGATAATGAAAAGACTTTATTCAACAAAGAATTTGATCCAAAACACATGGATTATCCAATTCATCAAGAAATCATCGACCTTTATCCAAAGGTTTTGATCACTCCACATATTGGTTCCGCTACTGATATGGCTTTAATTGATATGATTGAAGTCTCTTTAAAGAATATGGATGAATACATTGCAACCGGAAAGTGCAAGAATTCTCTTATTAAGTAATTGATACTAAAAAATGCTACCTCGCAAGAGGTAGCATTTTAATTGGTTGGAATAATCTAATAAATATTATGTTAAATTTTAATGGAATTTTTAAGATTCTAGTGTCGATCTTGTTAAATCTAAAGCGGTGATTACTCCAATTAATTTTTCACTTTGTTTTCCATTTTGAGTTACAAGAAGTAAAGAGACAGTTTTCTTTTGACTTGTTCTTTTGACAAGAAGATCATAGGCTTTTGTCAATGACATATTTCTACTTACAAAAAGATAACTTTCATTTAAATGACCATCAAATGAAATTGAATTCTTGAAATCTGAAATTTGAAGTTCATCTGATAAAGTGATCTCTTTTTCGTTGATGATATAATCAAAGAATGTCTGTCGAGAAAACATACCAACAACACTTCCTAAATGGTCGATTACAGGAACATGAGATATGTGTTTTTCATCCATTATTGACATGACTTTATACAAAGAATCCGAATATTTACAAGTAAAAACTTGCTTAGAACATATTTGATAGCAATTTAAAGGGTTGAAAATTAAATCTGTAATTCTTATAAAGTTTTTAAGGAAGGTATCAGTTGGTATTACCGTATTTTCTTCATGAGATAACAAATTTCTAACATCTGAACAAGTTTTTAAAAAATCGTAATTTGATTGATTTGTTATAACTGGATTTAGCTGGTCATAATGGATTTTGTTCAAAGCACGTGAAAATGAGACATAATCATTGTCTTTGATCTTTGATTGAGCGACAAGTTCTTTCTCTAATTTTTTAAATAAAGAAAGGAACGTGTCAACACGTTCCCTATCTGTCATTATTTCTTTTCTCCTAAGCCAGCATTATCGATGATCGCTTGAACAGTTTCATCTAAATAGTCATTGTAAAGACCTTCGATATCGCCTTTATCCATATGCTCAGCGATTTCTTTATCGAATGGTACTTCGTCAAAATGAGGAATTCCGTGCTTGGATGCGATTGTCGGATCTGCTTTTCCGTAGATATCGATTCTTTCATTGCAATGTGGGCATTTTACATACGCCATATTTTCGACTAATGAGAGAAGCGGAACAGATAACATATCTGCCATCTTTGCTGATTTTTCAACGATTAAAGAAACTAAGTTTTGAGGAGTGGCAACAAGTACTGCACTTGATAATTCAACATTTTGGAATACTGTCAAAGAGACATCGCCAGTGCCTGGTGCCATATCGATGATGAGAAAATCAACATCCCAAACGACATCAGTGTAGAATTGTTGGCAAAGAGAACCGATCATCGGACCTCTCCATACGATAGGATCTTCAGGATTGTTCATCAAAAGATTGCTAGACATGACTTCGATTCCTGTTTTTGTTTTGATAGGATAGAAGAAGTTTTGACTAGTAGAGGTGACTGGACCTTTAATACCGAAAGCAAAAGGTACACTAGGACCTGTGATATCTGCATCCAGAATTCCGACTTTGTAACCACGTCTTGCTAATTTTGTAGCGATATAGCAACTAGTAAAAGATTTACCGACACCACCTTTTCCTGATAAGACAGCAACACATGCACCGATATGAGATTCTGGTGCTGGTGACATCTTTGGTAAATAAGGGGCTTTTTGTTCTGTGTTTTCCATTTTAATTTCCTTGTATAGTTAACTTAAATATTATAAATCTTTTTTCTCAATTTTTTAAGATTTTCATAGCTAAATCAGTGTAGACCTTATCTAAATAAGAAGCTCCGAATTTGACACCTCCGAAATATCTTACAATGAAGACACCTTTGTCTTTTATATCGTTTTTCTCCATCAAGGAAGCTACTTTTTTCATACTGCCAATCGGTTCTTTATCTTCGCTAGCTTCAGTGATATAGACATCGAAATGATTTTTAAATCTTCCAACTCTAAGTATATGCTTGGCTTTCTTGTTTTCTTCACCTACCTCTTTAAGTGCTTGTTTGAATTCTTCAATAGAATCGATTTGATAGAGATAGACAAAGAATTTAGATTTCTTTTCAGTATAGGATAATGTATTTATTTGTTTCATAATTTTGACTTTATAGCTTATTATATCGTAAAATAATAGATAGTTGTGAGGTTTTTATTATGAAAAATAAATATAGACTTATCGTCGATTCCAGTTGTGATTTGCCTAACGATGCTTATGAGAAATTTAATATTGGAGTTACCAATCTCATCATCAATTTTGGTGAACGTTCCTATTATGATAGAAAAGATATCACATCCAAAGAAATATTAGATATCTATCATCGTGATAAAATATGTCCAAAGACATCAGCTTTGAATATCGCAGACTTGACTGCTGTCTTTGAGAATAATTTAAAAGAATACGAACACATCTTCTATATGCCGATATCATCGGGTGTATCTTCTGTTTTCAATAATGCTAGACTTGCAAGTCAAGCATTTGGAGAAGATAAAGTATCAGTTTTAGATTCTCAATCTCTTTCTTGCGGTAGCGCTCTTGAAGCCTTTGGTATCGCTAAAGATATTGAAGATGGCTTAGATTATAAAGAGATCATCGCCAATCATAATGAAAGAGTTAAACGTGTATCTATGCAGTTCACTTTCGATAATATGGAACTTCTCTATAAAGGTGGTAGATGTTCAGGTATGGCCTTCCTTTTAGGAAATAAACTCCATCTTCATCCAATCATTCGTTTAGATAATGGTAAGATGAGTGTTTATAAACTTAAAAGAGGTAAAGATATCTCCAACAGTGTTGATTTGATGTTAGAAGAATTTTTAGAACAATTGAATGCCGGTAATATCGATTTGAGTTATCCTATCATGATTCCAAATGTCGCAAGTCCAAATGGTGTTAAAAGAGTTCAAAAAACACTTGAGAAATATGTCGGTGATAAGATTTTATTCCCAGTTGATGCTTCTGGTATCATATGTTGTCATTGCGGAGAAGATACCACAGGCTTAGCTTATATGCTAAAAGAACCGCTCAAAAAAGACTGATATGCTAGGGCTTTGCCCTAGTTTTTAAAAAACGATATTATGCCAAAGATAATCAAAGACGCTAAAGAGAAAATATTGATAGCTGCTAAAGAAGAGCTAGATTCATCTAAAGATGATGTTTTAAGCATCAGAAATATCGCTAAAAAAGCAAATGTTGCTGTCGGTACCATTTATCATTATTACAACGATAAATTGAATTTGATAGCTGATGTTTTGCTTCGTGATTGGAAAGATGCTTTCAATAATTCATTTAAAAATATCAAAGCGACAAAGACATTAAATGAATCAGTTCTAGTCATTGTTAATTTGATATTAAATTTTAAAAAACAATACCAACATATCTTTGAAAAATATAAAGGCGAAGATTTCAATAATTATTATTTAAAAGTTCAACCTGTATTTTATTCTCAAATATTAGATTTGTGGTTGTCCATCAAAAATAAATATTCATTAAACTGTTCTCAAGCTGAAGATCAAATCATTTCAGAATCGATACTTTTTTTCACTCGTTATAAAACTTTCTCCTTTGAAGAATTGATAAATATCATCAATAAATTATCAAAATGAAAATTAGACCTGGTAACATTTGTTATTCAGGTCTTTTTTTACAAACAAAAAGAGCCGATTGCTCGGCTCTTAATTGATTAAAGAATTCCTTCTTCGTTACTTAAATGTTCGTTATAAAGATCCATGAAACTCTTTGTATCGATTTGAGTTGTGAATGTTCCGATGTAATCTTCTAAGAATTTAGCTTCATTATTACTTGTATAAAGTGGAATGATACCTAAATACTCTTTATCGAATGGTCCAACACTACCAGTAACAGGAACTGGAA
>CAVEQA010000023.1:4946-6677 GCA_963617725.1 Paludibacteraceae bacterium | reverse complement strand
AACTGGAATGACTTTTTCTACACCTGAAACTGAAACTTTGTAGTTATAGGTGTAAGTGTATTCGTGTTCGTCTTCATGGCGAGTGATATTTGCAAGAGTCTTTGCTAATACTGAATTACCAGTGACTTTATAAGTGTCAGTGGTCTTGAAGTATTTAGCAATTGTCTTTGTCTTTTCACTTGAGTAATTGGAATCAGAATAACAAAGTCCGGATAAGAATTCAGCAACTTGTCCTTTAGTATAATATGACCAGGAAGTTAAATTGACATCAGCATTAACATCCCTTGCTGTGACAGTGTAATGATATCCTTCATAATCACCAGTAGTCTCTTTAATATGGATATCTGTGTTGTATGTGACATTGCTGATTTCAGTTCTTGAGAAGGTTAAGAAGGTGATAAGAGTATCGATTGCTTTTCCTTCGATTGGATTGACTAATTCATAATCATTTGCATAGAAGTCAAGTTTCTTAAGTTCGGCAAAGTCTTTTGCTAAGTTGTCGTTATTCAACATAGTAGTGATGATACCGGCGACTAATTCACTTGCAAAATCACTTCTTACAACGACATTATTAGCATTGATGTACATTGTATTTGCAGTCAAATCACTGAAGAAAGTGAATGAACCATCCTCATTCTTCAAAGAGTTATAAATATCTTTGATTTGAGTTGCATTTTGGACATTTGATAATTTGTTGATAGCTTGATTCAAGACAGCATCGATGCATTTAGTATCATTGATTGCTAATTCTTTATCTAGTTCACCATTCTTATAGAGTTTGGCATTTTGGAAGAATAAGTTTTCAAATTGATATTGTAAACTATCTTCACCTTTTGGAGTATTGGTAGCTTTTCTAATGAGCTTAGAAAGGTTTTCTTCACCAGCGGCTTTAACCATTGCTTTGTATAAGGCATAAGAACGATTTGATTGTAAGAAATCAATCTTTCCAAGATAGTATAAGAAGGAAGTAGAGATGGTATCTAATTTGAAATTCTTCAAATTGTTTATATCATCTTTGACAAAATTCTTGAATCCTTCATCCTTATAGACACATTCTAAGACGGTATTGTAGACTTCTTGCCAATAAGCAACATCTTCATCGCTTGTAGTCAAATGATGATTCAAATCTAAACTATACTTGATATATTCATTGAAGTTCATCTTATTGATGCCAATTTTAATAGCACCGATAGGAGCTTTATGAAGGAGTTCGGATTGATTTACATAAGAAGCAAGTAACGAAAGAGTATCGTAATTTCTACCTTCGGCATAGAGGTTCTTTCTATCTTTGATAGCAACTCCTTGGATAGAACCTAACATCTTTGAATAAAGATTGAATTCATTAGTCCAAAGATTATCTTCATCAATCTTAGACAACATACCTTCTAAGGTCTTGAGGTTAGTACTATAATCATCATCTAAGGTGATAAGACGAATGACTGCCTTATATTTTGGATAATGATTCATAAAGTAGGTCATTCCTACAGAAATACCTTTGCTGATCAAAGATAATTCATATCCAGGTCTGATAGTAGTGAGCAACTTAGATTGTGGAACAAGGCTTAAGATATTTTGAATCGAAGATAATTGACTTGAAGTCAACTTATTTAAGTTCTTTGCGATATTCTTAAGATTTCTGATGCCAAGTTTCTTAACTTCCTTAAGCATCTTGGTGTAGAGCTTGAGTTCACTGATTGCATCTTCGGCTGAGAATTCAAAGCTACCATCAGC
>CAVEQA010000023.1:3623-4936 GCA_963617725.1 Paludibacteraceae bacterium | reverse complement strand
TTTGACACTAGTCAATAAATCCCAATTGATGTAATTGATCAATGATCTTGCCTCAGTTGGAATCTTAGAAACATAATTGATAGCATCTTCAAGGACATATGGACCATAGATATAGGCAATATTTCTAATATAAACATCGCTGACTAAGGCTTTAGCATTCTTATATTTATCTTCAGTACCATCGCTATCTAAGTAATTAGATGGACGATATTTTGGCATATGCTTATTGAGCAAGGAAGATAAATCAGTATTTTGGACAAGATAGAAAGCTTGTAAAGCTCTCATGATAGCACCATCATCGGCTAATTCATAATCTTGAACTCTTGTTGTTTGAGTTCCGTCATCATTCTTATCAACTACAGTTAAAGAAGACTTGCTTGTAGTTGAAACCCAATTTTCACCATAAGTATTTGGATTGAGGACTTGAGCGGAGAAATCAGGAATGGTAACTCTACTCTTTGAGAAGACATTATATTTCTTACATAAGGAATAGAATAAATTACATAATAAGTCATTCTTACTATCTAAGACATTATCTGTTGAATCACTATCGGATAAGACTTGATAGGTGTTAGTAGAAACAATTGCAGTTGCAATTGCGTTGATAGTATCGAGTGGAATAGTTTGGAAATAATATTTGTCGACAGCTTTCTTGCTCTTGATATCTCTATAATCTTGTAATAATTTGTGAGAATCAATCGTGTTGAGAAGTGGTACAAGGTCTTTGAGATCTTGGATATCTTCAACTATCTTTTCATTATTATCATCATTGTAGACATAAGTTCTAAGTTCACTTAAGGAATATGGAATGTTGTATTTAGTCAAGAACTTATCAGCCATCTTAAGAGTATATTCAACAGCAGTTGGTTTGATAATCTTTGATTGATAAGCATCGCTTACTAAATCAAATAATGCGCATCTTTCACTAGAAGTTGAAATATCTTTGAGTAAGAGTTTAAGAGTTGATTTATTTAAGTTATTACGATTATTAGATAAATCTTGAATCAAGGTCTTATTTGCTTGTAAATCTTCAATGACCGAACATAAGGCATCGATTTCGCCATTTACTTTTTCACCATCATTATGTTTGGTTCCATCACCCCAATAATAATCAGCAGTAGAATCTTTCTTGATATTAGATAAATCTGGAATTGTGATCTTCAAGGAATTGAATGGGTTCATTGAGAAAAGTTTAGTCAAAACTTTTTCAACATTTGAATTGTAGGTTTTTTCACCAGTAGAGGCGGCGACTTTATCGGAATTCAATAATTCAGAATTGGCTAAAATATTTAAGAATGGACGTAATGTACTTG
>CAVEQA010000023.1:0-3613 GCA_963617725.1 Paludibacteraceae bacterium | reverse complement strand
AGGTCTTGATGATTGAACCATACATGGATTTAAAAACTTGAGAAGAGTTAGCAATATCGAGGATTTCAACAAGTTCATCACAAACGTCTTTGTTCAAATAACTTAAGACTAAATCTTTATCTTTAGAATTTTTACTCAATTCTTTGATATCCCAGTAATTTAATGGTTTGTCTTTATCAAAGAGAATATCCATCAAACGGAAGGCGATATCAGTTTCTTTTCTGAGTTCGCTAGAATCCTTATTGAGAGATTCAATGGCATCGGTATAACTAGTGGATTTTGTATAAGAGACAAGACTTGGAATCATTTGAATTGAGGAATTGACAAGATTTCCAAGTTTTCCAGCATCTAATAAGGAAATGGTGAAAATACCTTTATCACCAGTGAGAAGAGTGTTGAGTTGATGTCTCTTATCACTATCTTTTAAGATATCTTTAACAGCAAGAGTAATCTTATTATCAGAAGATTGGAAGTTTTGATTTGTATTGAATAAATCATAACTCAAATCGAGATTACAAAGTCTGAATAATTTGAGAATATCTGTGACTAAGTTAGAAAGATCTTTTGACCATTCAACTTTGTCATAAGCGCTAATTTCACTTGGTAAGACATCGAAACCAGTATTCTTAAGCAATAAGGAAAGGTTAGAGAATAAAAGACCTAAATTATTTTTGACAGCATTGACATTGGCTAAGGAAGAGATTGCATCAGCGATTTCTTTGATTTGTTCATCAGAATAAGTAGAAGTAGATAAAGAGAATTTAGTTACATCAAAGGTGTTATTTGAAACCATCGGTTTGATACCAGCATCATATATCTTTGTATAGATATCTTTGATTGCGGTGATATCAGTTGACCAATCAACATCAGAGAAGTCTAAGCTTGAGAATGGAATATTAGTAGAAGCGCTAGCATAATTTAAAGCAGTATCGATAAGTGGTGGAAGTAAAGACATGATAACCTTATTGGAAACGAATTTTTGTAAGGTTGCATCGACTGTTGTTGTAGCAAGTAATGTGGAATAATTGATTGTGATTGTAGTAGTTGCAGTATCGAATTGGATAGCTTTAGTTTCAAGCAATGGATAAGCTACATCCAAAGTTCCTGCTACAAGATCACTTAAAGGAATATTTTGACCATTGACAGTAGTTACGGAAACTTTATCCATAACTTTGGCATCCATTCCACCGACTCCAAGCATCTTATAAACTAACGAATTTTCAATTTGACCGATATAAGAATCCCAATCTGACTTATAAAAAGTACTTGAGGTATCTCCACTAGGACGATCTTCATCTTTGATAACGCCAGAAGAGAGCAATGCTTGATATAAAGTTCCGTAATTATTATAGGTTGTCTCTTGTTTTGCGTTTTTAGTAGCTGTATTAGAAGAATCTTTAGATTTAGTATTTGAAATAGCAATTCTGGAAATAGAAGTGATAGGCATCAAAAGAATACATGCAAAGACAAATTCTTGAACTGCGCCTAAGATAGCACCTGATAAACGATGTTTTTTAGTCTTTTTATTAACACCAATCAAACCATTGATTAAAGTGAATAAAGTTTTATTTTGTTTACGGAATGTTTTTTCTTCTCTTGTTTCTTTCTTAGGAACAAGCCAACGAACGAAAACGTTATAAACAATACAAGTGAGAAGTGAAATCAATATTTGAGTTAAAATCATCAAAATAAAGAAAACAACATAACTTAATACTGAATAAGCTACGGCAAAGCCAGTTTCATATAAAGCGATACCGTTCATAGGTGACACAATTCCAGTAGCTGTTATGATGTTAGCTAATGTATCCATTATAGTAGTTACTTTGATTGCTTGATTATTTACAGTGATGGATTGGCCAAAACTAGAAATATCTATGTTTCCAATACCTTTTGCAATCAAAGGTGTAGTGAAAACAAAGACAGTGATTAAAATAGCTTTTATTACTGTTTTGACTGTGGTTTTGATTAAGCCCTTGCAAAGACCAGCAAGTAAACCAAAAATGGTCAATAAAATTATCAACCCGAACATCGACCAAAGAACAATAGATAAAATGTTACTCATAATATTTCCCTTCCGTTTCCAAGGTGATTACTTTTAAAAAAAGAATTTTAAAAATAATATATAACATATATAATAATAAATGTTTTCAATTTTATATTCAATATTTTATTTTATGAAAGGTGTAATTATTATGGAAGAATATAAACCAAATGTTGATTTGAATGACAAAAATGAAGAAAAATATGAAAAAAGAACAATCGAAAGGTCTATTTTCCAAGAGAGTGCTTTGAATAATACAATGCCTATTTGGATGAAGTTAACTTTTTTTCTTATGGGATGGCTTGGTTTTAAATTTTTAAGTTTAATTCTCCAAGCTATGTTTTTACCTTTGTACACAAATAAAATCATCGATGCAAGCACTTTTAATGCTTTGATGATGCTTGTTGTCTATGGTGTCTTAGCTGTTTTATTTTCAATCTTCTTTGTGACAAATAGAAAAGTAGGTAAAGCTTTTCTTAATGATTGGAAAGATTGGAAAGCTATCTCCATGGGATTTGCTGTTTTTATCGTTTCCTATATGATTGAAGTCATTTTGAATGTTATTTTTTCAAAAGCGTTCCCTGCTGTTTATGGAGCTAATACCAATCAGTCAGGACTTTCTACCTATATGAAAGCTTCTCCTATAATGATGTTTTTCCCAATTGTCTTATTTGCTCCTTTTACAGAAGAACTCACTTATCGTATTGGTTTAGTTGATTCTTTAGGAAGTAAAAATAGATGGGTTGGTATTATTGTTTCTGCAATTATCTTTGGACTTATTCATTTTTCATTCGAAAGCATTTTTTATTATACAAGATATGATGACCTTTTAAAACAAAGTTCCTCTGTCCTTCAAAAAAGTGTAGATGCCTTAGGAAATATCACATATTATACAAAGGAAGAAATGCGTTTGAGTATGCTCAATGAATTTTTAAATTTACCAACGTATATCTGTGCTGGTTTAGTTTTTAGTTTTGGATATGCCTTTACTGGAAAGATATCGACTTCAATGACAGCTCACATCACAAATAATTTATTATCATTCATTATGATGTTGATATCAGCAAATACAACAACAAATTGTTTAAAGGTTATGATCAAATAGTTTAAAAAATGAAAAAAATATCTCTATCATCTTTTCAATTGAAAATCATAGCTTGTTTTTTGATGACATTAGACCATATTGCTCTTCTATTTATTTCAGGAGGAATAGAAGGATACTATGGAACTTTATATTATGTGTTAAGAGCAATGGGGAAAATATCATTTCCAATTTTTGCTTTTTTAGCAGTAGAAGGTGTCTATAATACCAAAAATATATACAAATATTGTTTGCGACTATTTCTCTTTGCAATTGCACTGGATGGATTTGGATTTATCATCGGACATATAACTAACATTTCAATTCGTTCTAATCCACTTATTGGAAATGCCTTTACTGATATGTTATTAGGTGTTTTAATCGTCTATTTTTTGAAAAAGAAAAACATATTATCAATATTATCTCTTTTACCAATAATATATTCTTTTTTTACTTGTTACGATTTAGGAAATGAATGGGGAACATTATTT